>JAYEFV010000346.1:0-10372 GCA_034658755.1 Thermodesulfobacteriota bacterium
CTTCCTTGCCGTATTTCCAGTTCAAAAACCTTTTCCCTGTTATGGGATAAAGGGCGTACGTAATAACATCGTCCAGGCCCTGGGCCAGGCCCTCGGTATCTTTTTTGGCCTGTTCGAGTTCGGGTTCCAAAACCTCAGCCGGTCTGCAGGTAATGGGGTCTTCTCCCCTTGGATAATCTTTAAGCGCTTTCCTTTGAACCTCGGGATCTATGGGAATGGCAGTCTTGCCATATAAACCGTAACACAAATCCTTGACCTGGCCGGTAATCATCTTATAGCGTTCATCTTTATCGTCAAACAGAACATTGTTGACCGTCTGTATTCCAACGATCTGACTGGTAGGTGTGACCAGCGGAATCTGTCCCAGTTCTTTTCTGACTCTGGGAAGTTCTTTGTAGACCTCATCGATCTTATGCAAAGCATCCATTTCCCTTAACTGGTTCACCAGATTGGAAAGCATCCCTCCCGGAGTCTGGTGCAACAAAACATTGATATCGATAACCGACACCTTGGAATCATCCAGCAGGTGCTTATATTTGGGTAAGACTTTCTTTTCCAGTATTTCGTTGATCTCCGCCAGTTTCCGGATATCGAATCCTGTGTCACGGTTGGTGCCTAACAACGTCATCACAAGGGGTTCTACAGCCGCATGGGACGTCCGGTAGGCATACGGCGACATGCAGGTGTCTATGATATCAACACCCGCTTCTATGGCCTTCAAATGGCTCATGGGAGACATACCCGAAGTAAAATGGCTGTGCAGGTGGATGGGAGGCTTGACCGTGGCTTTTAAGGCTTTGACAATTTCATAAACATCATAAGGGGCAATCAGACCGGCCATGTCTTTGATACAGATACTGTCGGCACCCATGGCCTCCAGATCCTTGGCCTTTTTAACATAATAGTCAATATTGTAAACCTCTCCGCCCATTCGCGGTTCGGTCATACTATAACAGATACAGCCCTGGAAATGTTTCCCGCATTCTTTGATAACGGAAACAACCGTTTCAAAGTTACGGTAGTCGTTCAAGGCATCAAATGTCCGGAAAATGTCCATCCCGTTTGCAGCCGCTCGATCCACAAAGGCCCGGGCAACATCATCGGCATAATTTCTGTAGCCCACAAGGTTCTGCGCTCTCAAAAGCATGGAAAAAGGTGTCTTGGTCATGTACCGTTTTAATGTCCGGATCCTTTCCCACGGATCCTCGTTCAAAAAACGGTGCATTGTATCAAAGGTAGCACCCCCCCATGTTTCCACGGCCCAAAACCCCACCTCGTCCATCTTTTCGGCAACCGGAATCATGTCTTCGGTCCGTCCCCGGGTGGCAAACAGTGACTGATGACCATCGCGCAGGGTCAGGTCTTGTATCTTAACGGGATTCTCCGCCGCCGGCCGGTCCTTGCTGTAATCCATGGCCGTTATTTTCACCTGATTATGATCGCTCATTTTAATGTTCTCCTCTTAGAAATATTTTTTCCGATTGAAAAGCGGCAAAGCCGCGTTAAATAAAATCGTGAGGCGATTTTATTTAAAGGTTCTCATCTGCATCATATTTCTCATCTGCATCTGGGCCTGCCGGCCGCTCATTCCCCACAGTTTCACCGGCGCCATAGCCGCAGCATAGGCAGCTTGAGCCGGTTCAACTTCAGGAACAGCCAGAGACTGTATACAGATCGCCTCTTCCTCTGTTTTGATATAGTTCATCACCGCAGATACTGCGGCCGATATCTTCTTTCTGTTTTTCATTGTTGCACCACTCTAAATTTACGATTTACTATTAAAAATTGAATAGTCAATCTTGATAAACTCGTAAAAAGCCCTAAAACCGTCATGCCGTACTTGATCCGGCATCCAGAAGCCATTGAATTTACTGGATTCCAGCTTGGCCGTCATCCCGGACCCCGATCCGGGACGGAATGACAAAAAAGGGTGTTTTCGACTTTTTACGAAACCGTCAATCTTCAATATTCAACAATAAATTACATCGGTATATTTCCATGTTTTTTCGGGGGACTTACCTCACGCTTGCTGCACATGACTTCCAAAGCATCGATCAGGCGCGGCCGGGTCTCACTCGGAACAATCACGGCATCCACAAAACCCCTACTGGCGGCACAGTAAGGATTTGAAAAAAGTTCCTCATATTCTTTTACTTTTTCCAGGCGCTTGGCCTCATGGTCATCGGCCGCTTTGATCTCCCTTCGATGAATGACATTGCATGCCCCCGCAGCCCCCATAACCGCAATTTCCGCACCGGGCCAGGCAAACGCCATGTCAGCGCCCAGATCTTTTGAACACATGGCAAGATAAGACCCTCCGTAGTCCTTGCGGGTAACCAGAAGCATCTTTGGAACCGTTGCCTCTGAATAGCACCACAAAAGTTTTGCGCCGTGACGGATAATGCCGCCCCACTCCTGATGGCTCCCGGGAAGATACCCGGGCACATCTGCTATGGTCAGCATGGGAATGTTAAAGGCATCACAAAAACGGATAAACCGGGTGGCCTTGTCCGAAGCGTCAATGTCCAAACATCCGGCCAGAACCTGAGGCTGATTGGCAATAATACCGATACTTCTTCCGTTCAATCTGGCAAAACATACGATAATATTCCGGGCAAAGTATTCATGGGGCTCAAAAGTCTCACCGTTATCCACAATTAAACGGATAACGTCCTTCATGTCATAAGATTGGTTGGGATTGTCCGGAATAATAGCGTCAAGGGCCGGATCCGTGCGCCGGGGATCATCACCGGTATTAACCACAGGCGGATCTTCCATGTTGTTTGAAGGGAGATAAGATAAAAGTTTTTTGATCCGGTTGATAGCGTCTTCATCGTTTTCACAGGCAAAATGTGCCACACCACTCTTTTCGTTGTGGGTCATGGCGCCGCCAAGCTCCTCAAAAGTGATCTTCTCACCGGTTACCGATTTAATAACATCCGGACCGGTAATAAACATGTAGCTGGTATTTTTTACCATAAAAATCCAGTCTGTCATGGCCGGCGAATACACAGCGCCTCCTGCCGTAGGCCCCATTATCGATGAAATTTGGGGAATAACACCAGAAGACATGGAATTGCGGTAAAAAATCTGCCCGTATCCGGAAAGGGAATCAACCCCTTCCTGAATCCTGGCCCCGCCCGAATCGTTCATGCCCACAAACGGCACGCCGGCTTTTAGCGCCATATCCATGATCTTACAAATCTTTTTTGCATGCATCTCGCCAAGACTGCCGGCTCTGGCCGTAAAATCCTGGGCAAAGGCAAATACCGGTCTGCCGTCCACAAGACCATGGCCGGTGATGACACCGTCTGACGGAATATCAAGTTTTTCCATGCCAAAATGTACACACCGGTGAGTAACGAACATGTCGAGTTCCCGAAATGTGCCAGGATCGAAAAAAATACCGAGCCGCTCCCGGGCGGTCATTTTGCCTTTCTCTTTCTGTTTGGCAACCGCTTTTTCGCCGCCCATCTGCAGGATCTTTGTCTCCCGTTCTTTTAGATCCTTAATTTTATCTTCAATAATACCCATTATCAAATTCCTTTCATCTCTCCGGATTGACCTGATTTATTGATAAATACAACTTGCCGAATCAGGTCAAAAAACACCTCTTTTTGAAAAAAAATATGAGAAAACTTTTTATTTCAAAAAATTAGAAGCGTTATGGTGACAGGACGCATTTTTATAACTGAGGTGTTCTATTATTAATCAGACCGTTCATTTACTTCAAAGTGCGCAGCTTAATCATAGGTATAGATTTCGTAATCGGTCTTTTCTCCCAAAAGATGGTCAATTTTTTCCTGTGTTCCTTTTCTTACATCGTTAACAACCCATTCCCTCCAGTTCTCCATGGACTGCCAGGTACTGACCACCAGACTCTCGCCGGGTCGATCGATCCTCTTAAATGTTTCCCCGGAAATGTAACCCGGTTGTTGCATGGCTAAATTCCTGAGCTTTTGAAGAAGAGGCTTTAACGCTTCCGCCTTGTTTTCCGGTACTATCCTTTTAATGATTATTTTTACTGCCATTTTACCATCCTCCTTTCTTTGACAATCTCGTAAAAAGTCGAAAAGCTCTTGGAATAGTCATTCCGGCGAAGGCCGGAATCCAGTAATTTCAATAAGTTCTGGATGCCGGATCAAGTCCGGCATGACTGTGTTGGGACTTTTTACGAAGCCGTTTTCTTTGATGGTTGCGCAAAAAAGTGAACATTTACTTTGATGAACTCGTAAAAAGTCCGAGTTAGACGGTTTCGTAAAAAGTTCAAATTCAAGGCGTGTAAATTTTGTAATCATGAGGCGTACTTTTCGTACGTTGAATGATTACGAAATGCAGCACAACACAGAAGTTGGAATTTTTACGAGACCTTCTCTTTTGATTCTATATACAAGGATAATTGTCAAGCAAAAAAAGCAGTCGGCTCGCCGCTATTGTGGCTGCAGCGGTACCGTTTTCAACCTCTTTTAAAATCCCCGGCAGCATCTTATTAACCTCGGGATTTTTATAGAACCTTTCTTTTAGGCCCTCTTTTACAAGGGACCACATCCAGTCAACGGCCTGTCTTTTTCGGTTTGCATTGAGCTCTCCGGTAGCGGTTAATTTCTTTCGGTGGTCTAAAACAGTTTCCCAGATCAGTTCAATCCCGGTCATCTTCAGGGCGCTGCAACTTAAGACCGGCGGTCTCCAGGTAAACGACGACGGCGTTAAAAAGTGCAGGGCTGTCTCATACTGCTTTCTTGCAAGTTCTGCCTTTTCAATATTATCGCCGTCTGCTTTGTTAACGGCAACAGCATCCGCCAGTTCCAGGATTCCCTTTTTTAACCCTTGCAGTTCATCCCCCGCACCCGCAATCATCAGCACCAGAAAAAAATCGACCATGGATGCCACCGTAGTTTCAGACTGGCCCACACCCACGGTTTCAATAATCATAACATCAAAACCGGCGGCTTCGCAAACAATCCTTGTCTCGCGGGTTTTTTTTGCAACCCCGCCCAAGGTGCCTCCTGAAGGTGAAGGCCTGATAAAGGCTCTCTCCTCAACAGCCAGCTTTTCCATACGAGTCTTATCTGCCAGTACGCTCCCGCCACTTCTTTTGCTGCTGGGATCAACGGTAAGTACAGCCACCCGATGTCCCTTTTTCACGAGCATTGTTCCGAGGCTCTCAATAAATGTACTTTTACCCACACCCGGCACTCCTGTAATTCCAAGGCGCACAGCCTTGCCTGTGTAAGGGAGCAGCAAGTCGATAATCGTTCGGGCCAGTTCCTGATGAGAAGAAAGCGAGCTTTCGATCAATGTAATTGTCTTTGCGAGCACACGCCGGTTGCACTCCAGCACTCCCTGAACATAATGTTGAGGATCATCGGATATCATTGTCGTTACCTAACTCGGATAACCCGGAACCAAAAAAAGATCGGTTTTATTTTTACCACGAAGATCACGAAGAAAAAGAAGAATAAAATATATAACCTTCGTGCTCTTCGTGTACTTCGTGGTGTAATCAAACTTTTTTTGCCATAAAATGCACAAAATTCAACTTTAAGGAACTATCCTTCGTCGTAAACTAAAGTTTTGATCAATTCACCATCTTCATAAAGAAAAAGAGTTGCATTATTTTTTCTGGGTATTAACAGCCAGATTTCTTCTCCCGGCTTCATGAAACCGTCGACAAGATCGGCTGAAACGCCAAAGCTGTTTAAGCGCACCTTGATGTGTCTTTTTAAAAAACCGTCTTTTAGCCTGTATCTAAAAAGGCCGCCTCCTTGGGATTCATTTAAATAGTTATGGCCTTTTTGTACGGGTTTTCTGTTTATGACAATATTGACAGCGCTCCCCTGGGTTACGCGATAGCCGGAGGGCAGCTCCTGGGCCACAACGGTATTTAAGGGCTTGCCTGTGTAAAAATGGGTTTTTATTTCTACGAGAACCAGATCCATACTCTCAATCATAGTAATCGCACTATTGAGAGACAGTCCTATAAGATCAGGCATCTTATAGGCCCGGGGTCTGATCCCCATACTCACAAGCAGATTCACACATTCGCCTCTTGTTATCATGGATCCTGGAGACGGAATCTGGGCAATAATCTCGTCTTTTTTTATAGTATTGCTGTAAGTACTCGATATTTCTCCTCTGCGCAAGCTGTTTTCTTCCAGGATGATCCGAGCCTGTCGTACAAAAAGCCCTTTAAGGTTCGGCATCAAAATAGACTTTGCGCCTTTTGAAATTATTATTCTGACGTCACGTCCCTTTTTTATTTCCGCTCCCGGTTCCGGTTCCTGGAAAATAACGTTATTTTCAGGAACGTAAGCGCTATATTCTGACCCTTTAACCTTTGTATTAAGCCCCAAATCGGTTAATAACTCAAGAACATAGACGACATTTTTCCCGGAAAGATCAGGAACCACCACAGTATCTTCACTCTTTATAATAAGCGTGAGGGTGAAATAAGCGCTTGCACCAACGATCAGGACAAATAAAAAAAACAGGGAGCCAAGTTTTAATATTCGTGAAATCACTTTTTCCGTTTCATACAGACCGAAAAAAAACCGTCCATGTTGTTAAGATGAGGAAAGGTTTTTAAATATCCGTCACGAGCTACAAGGGAACAGGCATCAAAGGATAATCCTGTCGATTTTTTTTCTATAGCAAACTTAGCATGTTTATTCAAAAAACCTCTTATCACCGATTCATTTTCCTCGGGTTCCATGCTACAGACAGCATAAACCAAAACACCGGACGGCTTAACAAAATGTGCAAGGTTGTCCAGAAACAGAGCCTGTCTTTTTTGGCAGTATGCCAAGTTTTGCTGTGACGCTCTCCATTTTATATCCGGATTCCTTCTTAAAACACCCAGGTTTGAACAGGGTGCATCCAGAAGAATACGGTCAAACTTTCCAAAGTGTTCCCGATTTAAGGGATTACTTAGGTCGTGAATACAGGTGTTCACAATGGAAACGCCGAGTCGATGCATTTCGGATTCTAACCGCATAAGCTTGTTTCCATCTTTGTCCATTGCAACAAGTCTTCCGCTGTTTTTCATTATCTGGGCAATATGCCCGGTTTTCCCACCCAGACCTGAACATGCATCTAAAATAGTTTCACCAGGCTGAGGGTTTAAAAGAAGGGTAACAAGCTGAGCGGCCTCATCCTGGACCTGAAATAGACCATCTTCAAATGCTTCTATTTTTGGAATAGATATTTTTGGGTTGAAAAAAAAGACTCCATCAGGCGCATAATTTGTGATCTCGATCTTTTCGGCATATCCCTCGAGAGCTTTCACCAGTTTCCCCTGGCTTGTCTTAAGGGTATTGCAGCGCACAGTTATGGGAGGAATGGTGTTGATTGAATCACAGAGCAGCCCTGTTTCTTTCAACCCGAACCGATCCAGCCATCTTTTAATAAGCCATTTCGGGAATGACTTTTTTGTTGCCAATGCTTTTGCAGGGTCGTTATCAACATCAGGAAAATTTACGTGTTTATATTCTCTGACGGCATTTCTAAGGAGACCGTTTACATATCCCACAACCCAGGGCGCAGCAGCAGCTTTTGTCATTTCAACCGATGTATTTACCGCAGCGGATACGGGTATTCTATCTAAATATATTATCTGAAAAAGCCCGAGCCGCAGAATATTTAAAACTTTTGGATCGATTTTGTTCAGGCGAGTTTTAGAAAAATAGTCTATAATCCAGTCGAGCCGGCCTCGCCACCTTAGAACGCCATACACCAGAACTTGAAGTAAAGCCCGATCCTTTTTTGAAAAAATAGTCTTTTCCCGGAAAACATCCTCTAAAAGACTATCCAGAGTATTGTGCCTTTTATCCAAGGCGTTCAATATATACAGAGCCGTTTTACGGACTTCATCCGCCATGCGTGCGTAGTTCCTTGGTTGTAAATTTTGTGGATTTTGTGGCAAAAAAAGTTTGATCATACCACGAAGTACACGAAGATCACGAAGGTTATATATTTTATTCTTCTTTTCCTTCGTGATCTTCGTGGTAAAAATAAAACCGATCTTTTTTGGTTCCAGCTTGTCCGGGTTAGGTATCAGTTTAAAATTGTTCCGGGAGGAATCTTATATCCCCGCAGGAAATCCTTGATCAAAAGACGTTTTCCCGACTCCCCCTGAATGTTAGTCACTGACAGGGCTCCTTTTCCTGTTGCAACGCACAGTTCGCCAGGAAATCTTTTGACTACGGCTCCCGGGGTTTCGACAGTATCGATTATAATGGGCATGGCCTTGAAGATCTTAAGACGTTTGTTACCATGAAATGTAAATGCTCCGGGCCATGGCGTCATTCCGCGTATGAATGCCTCTAAAGTTTCGGCCGGCATTTCCCAATTTATACGACCGTCATTTTTTTTGAGCAGTGGTGCATAGGTGGCTTGGGTATGGTCCTGTGAAATAGGCTTTATGTCACCGGTATCAATAGATTTTATGGTCTGTATCAAAAGATCTGCCGAGAGATCAGCCAGGCGGTCATGAAGGGTGCCTGAAGTGTCGTCAGAAAAAATTTTAATTTTTGAAGACAGGAGAATGTCACCGGTATCCAAGCCTTCATCCATTAATATAGTCGTGACACCCGTTTCTAATTCTCCATTTATAATCGCCCACTGGATAGGCGCCGGTCCACGATATTTAGGCAAGATCGATGCATGAATATTTATAGTGGCTATTTTGGGTATTGCAAGGATGTTTTTTGGAATAATGTGACCAAATGCAACCACAACAATAATATCGGGTTTGTGTTTTGCCATCCGGTTTGCGAACTCGGCGGTTCGGATAGATGCCGGCTGATCGACTTCATATCCCAGGTTTATGGCAACTTCCTTTACAGGAGGAGGGATGACTTTGTGCCCTCGCCCTTTTGGCCGGTCAGGCCGGGTTACTACCAAAGCCAGGTTTTGGTTGCTTTTATGAAGGGCTTTTAATGAGGGCGCAGCAAATTCCGGAGTGCCCATGAAGATTATCTTCGCCTTTTTCTTCATTTATTTTTCAAATTCTTTTTTATGCGTCTTTTATACATCCCACTTTTTAAGGAACTTATTCGATCTATAAACAAGATGCCGTTTAAATGGTCAATCTCATGCTGCAGCACGACAGCTAATAATCCTTCCGCTTCTATACGCAGAAGTTTTTCTTTATTGTCAAAACCTTCAACAAGAACAGAAGCTGCTCGTTTAACATTAGCTCTAAAATCAGGGACACTCAGACATCCCTCGTCCTCAGAAATTGTCGTCCCTCCACTCTCTACGATCTTGGGATTAATCAGGACCTGTAAAGATCGTTTTTCGTCTCCTGGTGAAACATCATAAACGAGAAGACTTTTGTTAATTCCTACCTGTATTGCAGCCAGGCCAATGCCCGGCGCCTGATACATAATGGACGCCATGTCTTTAACTAAATTCTGGATCTTTTCATCGATATTTTCAACCGGTTTCGTGGGCACACTCAAAAATTTGTCCGGATACGTCAATATTTTTAGTGTTTCCATATTATGACCTCTTTTCCCTTTTTTCATATGAGACCTGCAATATATTTACACTTGTGACCATAGCTGAAAAAAAGCCGGCAATAATAACGGGAAACATCTGTATTGCATGATTTGCCAGCGTATAGCCCGCAGCATCTTTTGAAGAAACCCCGAAAAGAACCAAGGCAAAGACGCCGCCTGCCTCCCAAATTCCCCAGAAGCCGGGTACAGAGGGAAGCGCTATAAAAAAACAGATTATTATCATGTGGGCAGTGATTTCAGTAAACGACAGATCTATGCCCGGACATCCTTGAGCCATTATATAATATGAAAAAGCTGCAATACCCCAAATAAAAACAGACAGCCCAATACAAATGCATATTTTAGACGGATACTTAACAAGGGCAAAACCGGAGGTAAAATTTTCGACAAAGCTCACAAGAGGCTCACAAAACTTTTTTTGTATTTTTTTTTTAAATTCGGACCCGGAAAAGAAAAACAGATACGGAATCGACATGATTACACGGTTTATCGCCTTTCTTGTTTTGCCGAAACTAACCATAATTATCCCGACAATAAGGAGTAAAAGCAGCTTGAAGGTCCCTCCACCTGCTGTAACAAGAGTTGCTCTATTGAGATGATACTTACCAAAAACAATATCAAGGTTTGGATCTATATCTACAGTTGCAACCAGTATCGCAAAAAGTATAAGCAGCATGCCGACATCAAATACCCGTTCGGCGGCAACCGTTGCAAGTCCTGTTGAAAAGGGTATATTTTCCTTCTTCTGGAGAACAGCCGGTCTTGCAACTTCTCCGACCCTGCCCGGAAGGATACAGTTTATCATAAAACCGATCATCAAAGGATGAAATGCCTGCCAGAAACTTACTTTG
>JAYEFV010000347.1:0-2560 GCA_034658755.1 Thermodesulfobacteriota bacterium
AAAGAAAACGGTTTTAATAATAAAGATAAGAAAATAGACGGGTTAGTTTACTTAGACAAGGTCGATTCAAATGACAGCAAATTCTGCATTGCCATTGTAAATGCCCTGGATGATATTAAGATTTTAGATCCGGCATGCGGATCGGGCGCATTCCCTATGGGCATGCTCAACAGAATAGTGCAATTTTTATTGCTTGTGGATCCGGATAATAATTTATGGCTGAGCAAATATATCAAGAAACTTCCGCCTGAACTTCAGGAAACAACAAAAAAGGAATTGATAAAACACGATCTTAATTATGTAAGAAAGCTCGGTATAATAAGAAATGCCATATATGGCATAGATATCCAGCCGATGGCCTCACATATAACCAAACTGCGGTTTTTTATTTCACTACTGATTGACCAGAAGGTGGATAAAAGCAAACCTGATAATAATTATAACATTATCTCTTTTCCAAACATTGAAACCAAAATTATTTGTGCCGATTCCCTAAAGAACGCATCAACGCAAATAAACTGGATAGATGAAAATTTGTTTGAAAAACTCAAAAAATCCAAGGAAAAATATTATCAACCACAAATCGCATCAAAACTTGAAGAAAAGGATAAAATTGCCGAAGAAATAGCGGAAATGCTTTCTGCATTATACTCCAATTTTGCAGAAGAAATAACCGGAAGAAAGGAGCCTGACCCAAAATCAGAAAAAGAAAGAAATAAACACATTTTTAAAGAATGGTTTATGCACGGTTCAGTGAGCGCGCCGTTTTTTAACATTGATTTGTTTTTTCCGGAACTGGAAGGTGTCGGCTTTGATATTGTTTTGGGAAATCCGCCTTATGGCGGCGCTAAGATATCAAATGACTTAAAGAATGCTTTGGGAATAGAAAGCAAAGATCCCTATGGCGCTTTTATATCACGTTTTGTTGGAGACGGAACTTATCAAAGACCAACTCCTCTGAAGCACAACGGTATTTTGGCTTTAATTGTATCTGATACATTTATGACCATAAAAAGCCATAGGCCGTTACGCAGACAGATCATGAGCAGCTACAGCCACAAAATGATCCGGGTTCATCCTGATACATTTAAAGCTACTGTCAATACTGCCATTATAATAATTCAAAGAAATGTTTTCCCAAAAAATACACCTGCAAACAAATTCAATATTGATCCGAACCATTATTGCCTGATGGCGGACCTGACAACTATAAGCATACACGAAAATCACGACCGCTTTCTGGAACTGCTTTACCGGACAATAGATGCTGAACTTATAGAAGATATTGAAAAAGACAACAATAAACTCCCAGTGCTTAAAATGGAGGGTGATAACTGGACAAGTGAAAGCTCTGAAGAATATGCGATTTATATCTATCCACAGAATCTGATTAACACCAACACCAACCTGCCTTTTTTTGTAGCAAGTCCGAAACTCTTTGCATTTATGAATGACAATAATGATAAGAATAATCGTGTTAAAGTTGAAATAAAGGATTTTATGGGTAAACAGGTTCGAGTTAGAACAATACAAGTTAACCATACTAATGTTGAAGTGATTAAATTGGGGGATGTCGGTTCTGCACCCCATGGCATATCTACGGGAAATAATAAAAAATATGTTCGTGCTGTGAGAGGTACTAAAGGTAGTTACGAAATTATTGAGGATAACATGATTTGTCCAGACGAAGAAATCAAATCTATTAGTGGCAATGAGAAGGTTCATGGTTTAAACAAAGATTGGAATACTTTGGAAGGTTGTTTTGTACCTTTTGAAAAAGGCGGTGAATCGAATGCAGATGGTGGGTGGCTACCAAATTACTATGTACCAACACCTTACTATATTAATTGGGCAAAAGATGCAATTTCAGATATGAGAAAAAATCCTGGTTTTGCATGGAAAAATGAAAAGTATTTCTTTAAAAAAGGACTTACATTTTCAATATCCGGAATTTATGCCCCAACATTTAGATTAAACAGTGGCGGTGTTTTTGAAGCCAAGGGATCTGGATTGTTCTGTGATATTTTGGAAGATGAAACCTTGCTTGGTATTATGTCATCTAAATTGGCAAAATTCATTTTTAAGAACTTTATAAAACATTCTATTGATACAAGTGGTGATGACATTTCTTCATTTACTCTTTTAAACATCGATGAGGATATTTCTAAAGATCTAAGAGAGAAAGTGTCCAGTATTATTGAAATCCAAAAACAAAACCCCCGCTATGACTATGCCAGCCATGAACAAATAGAAATCGACCGGCTTGTTTACAAAGCCTACGGATTAAACGAAGATGACATTCAGGAAGTAGAATGCTGGTATGCAAGAAGATATCCTAAGCTCGTGGCTGCGCAAAAAGCAAACCTCGAAGCAAAGCAAAAAGCAGAGATAAAATGAATTACTGGCTAATCAAGTTTTCTCCCAAACGCAGCCCCTGGGTTGATATCCTTGTCAATGGCAAATTCACAATGCGTGGTGTCCGCAATTATCAAGCCAGAAATTATTTAAAAGAAATGGCCATTTCCGATTTTGCGCTATATTATCACAGCCAGTACGAATT
>JAYEFV010000348.1:0-10349 GCA_034658755.1 Thermodesulfobacteriota bacterium
ATTCATCTCATATATACGAGTTCCATTGGCATCATACTGGTATTCTTCAACCAGGGTGTTGTCTTTGGTTACCGTCCGCAGCCGCTCCATGGAATCATAGGTGTAGATGTAATCGCAAGAAGTACCGCCGACGATTTCGGACTTGTTCGTAATTTTGTCATTATCATTTCGGGCCAGGTTCCATGAGGTGAGATTTTGCCCACTGACAGAATAATCCTGTGCATTAACCTCACCGTAGCCATTGAAAGAACGGCTCAGATTTAGGGCGCCACCTGTAACTGACTCAGGCAGGCCGTTTTGGGCATTGCGAGCAATAGTAAAACTGCCGGCACCGGTCAAAAGGCCATCGTTATCATAGGTGTAATTAACAGTGTTGCCCGCATAGGTAAAACCAGTCAGTTTGAAATCGTTGTTATAAGTATACCCGAGCGATTGGCTGAGGGTACCGGCCATGGTTTCTGATGTAATCAGCTTTCCGTCATATCCATATGTAAACGATTCTGTCCCTTTTGTAATCGATTCCACATTTGTGCCGCAAACATAGGTAAAATCAATATTCCCTTCCGGGGTCTGGATCTGCTCCAGCCTGCCATTGGCATAGACGTTGTTGATCTGGTTTCCGGAAGGAAAGTTGGTTTGTTTCAGTCTCCGGTCCTTGTCATACACATAATTGTAGCTTCCGCTCAATGGAGTCTGGTATGCGCTGTTCAGATTGACCTTGTTGTAAGCAAAACCATGATTGATTGTGGATGGGTTTGTGAGCACAGTCATGTTGCCGTTTTTATCGTAGGTAAATCCTAAGGAGCTTCCATCAGGATGGCTGATCCCGATTGTGCGACCCACCGCATCATGGGTGTAAGTGGTGGTATGTCCTCCCGGATCGGTTGCAGATTCGAGAAATCCCTGTGCATTATAGTTAAAGGCGGTTTGCCGGGTATTGGTAGTGACTGTGGTCAACCGCCCTTTGGTATCATACCCGTAAGATGTATCAAAAAGACCGGGTATGCTCATACTTTCTGTCAAAAGTGTTGAAGGATCATAAAGCATGGTTACCGTTCTTCCTTCAGGAGACGTCACCGTCTTTTGAGATTGGAGAACATTGTTCTCTAGTGTTGTCGACTTGCCGTTAATTGTCACGGTTTCCGTGGTCAGATCCGGCATATCGTCTGTGTCCGTATCCTGGTAGGTTTTATCCCTGAGTGTGACCTTTTCCAAAAGAGAGGGAGTGCTTTCTGTCATTTGCTTAACATATTTAAATTTGTATTCAGAATCAACGCCGTATTTGAATTCAAGATCCATTCCGCATGGAAACGTCTTATTTACTGTCAAGCCGTCATCCGATTTGAAAAACAGGGTTTCAGCACCTGTGGGGCCGGTGATCGTGGAATTAAAAGCGTCTGTGAAATACGTGTGGTCCAAGTACGAAGTGAGATTCCCTTCGCCAGTGAGAACCTCTGTTAAAATATCGCCATTTGCATATACAGCTCTATTAAATTGCCAGTGCCCCCCCTCTTCGTCCGTCGCATCCGTCAATCTACCTGTGGCATCGAATACATGCTCAAAACGATTGCCATCCGGCTCTATCTTGGCCGTCATCAGCCCATCAGATGTGTACTCAAAGTCGTAATTCGCGTCACCCGGATAAGTGATGCGAGCCAGGTGGTTATCGGCGTCGATTGTCAACTGAGTCAACGACCCATCCGGCGAAGTGATTGAAGTAGGCACACCGCTTGTATTCCTTTGAATTGTGGTCTGGTTGCCAAATTGATCGGTAATGGAGATCAGGTTGTTGTTTCCGTCATAGCCGAATTCACGCAAAATAGCTCTCGTATCAAGGTCGATGGTGGTTTTGTGAAGACCCGTGTTGGACATGATATAGCCCAAACCGTTCGCCTCCGCAAAGGGAATATCACCCCCAACTGTTGAGGAACTAAAGGTTAAAGGCAGAGCAACTTTACGTATACGATTACCAGCATCTGCTATATAAAGATTTCCTGAGGCATCAATGGCTACGTCATTTATCACGTTGAAAGATGCTTGGGTAGGGGGCCCACCGTCGCCACCATAGAGGAATTCCGAATTTTCATTATTCCCGGCATATGTGGTGATAATCCCATTTGTGCCCACTTTCCGGACAACGAAATTGTGCCAATCCGCAATGTAAAGATTTCCTTCGGTATCTACAGCTACACCGCTAGGTTCATCAAGTTGGGCCTCAGTAGCAGGTCCGTGGTCGCCACTGTATCCTCCAGTACCATTTCCGGCTATAGTGATAATAATACCACTGTTATCTACCATCCGAATACAATTATTATAAGTGTCTGCAATGTATAAGTTGCCCATCAGATCAACAGTTATACCTTGCGGGTAACGAAACTGTGCTTCTGTAGCAAGTCCTCCGTCGCCATCATACCCCCAAGTGCCACTACCAGCCACAGTAGTAATTATACCGTTTGTATCCACTTTCCGGATGCATTGATTCCATGAATCTGCAATATAAATATTACCTGAAGTGTCTAAAGCAACCTCATAGGGCCTGTTAAGTGATGCCTCACTTGCGGGTCCGCCGTCGCCACTATAGCCGGAAGAACCATTTCCAGCTACCGTTGTAATAATGCCGTCGGTATCCACCTTGCAAATTCGATTATTTTTGTAGTCCGCGACATAAAGGTTCCCGACTGTATCTACGGCAACACCAGACGGATGATAAAGTGAGGCTTCTGTAGCAGGGCCGCCGTCACCGCTGTAACCGCTAAGTCCATTTCCGGCTACGGTGGTGATTATGCCGTCGGTATCCACCTTGCAAATTCGGTTTTCCCATAAGATAGCAAAATAAAAATTACCCAAGGAATCCAAATCAACGCTTTGCGGTGAGTCAATCCGAGCTTCAGTGGCAAGGCCGCCGTCACCGCTGTAACCACTAAGTCCATTTCCGGCTGCGGTTTCGACAATTACAGCACTATTTTTTAAAATAGTGCCATCTCCTTTATGAAGTGTAAATATATTCTGAAGACTAAGATAATGCTGGGTGGACAGGGTCCATCCATCGGCAATAATGTCTCTTTCTTTGGGCTTAAACTCAGCTGGATAAACAGTTAGATTGCTGTGCTTCCAGTAGATCATATCTTGCCGCCCTAATATTAATGTTGAATTGTTGCCCGCCTGGCCAAATGATTGCGCCCATTCATCACTTGCACTATAATAGACCATATCGTAAACAAAGCCTATGTTGATCTGAGCAATTGAAATACATAACGATTTTCCAAAGCAATCCCGCCCATCCCAGACAAACGCGACCTTCTGATTGGGTAATGGATCCAAAGTCTGTTCGAATGTTCGGCCAGCCACATTGACTTTAACGATAATCCTCTTAAGGCAAGCGGGAACTGTTTCTCCACTGGTCGGGACGGATATAACATTCTTGTAACCTTCCGCACGTTTGCTGGAATAGTGAAGAATCATATCAGTTTCGGGTATGGGGATGTCCTCATGGAAAATACGACTTCTGTCCTCTATGAAGGACGCCCCGTGGGTTGGACAAAACTTTATATTTTCCGGCTGGTCGGTGTTGGGGACTGTTTCCGGGTTCGGGGGTATGGCATCTGCCGGCGGACCATAAGGCCAGTTGGAGTCCCAGGGGGTAAAATGGGTAACAGCCACTCTCCAAAAAGTGGAATCGGGCTGGTATTTTCCGGGATCATCTAAGCCCTTCACCTCATCGCTGAATGATCCGTCGCTGTTAAGGTCGTCGGGTTGATCATCTCCATTTGCATCCAGCGCGTCCACAATCCCGTCCGAATCCGTATCAAGGAGTTTTACTACCACACCGTTATCAGAAGGCACCCAGACACCTCTGTCTCGATCGTAGTAGCCTATAGGAACGATTTCCCCCACATCGAACCCAAAGAAATTGTCCACCCATGTGATGACAGGTTTTTCAAACCGAACCCTTTGAGCCCCATCCACACTGAGTTCCGCACAATAAGTGTAGGCCGAGTTGGGAGGAAGTTTGGCCGGCATGGACTCGGGTGTTGTAAATTCGGTGGCCCGGGTGGTGATGGTGGTCAGTTCATGAACATCGTTGCCGTTTTCATCCACTAAATAGGCATGGTTGTCGCCGGTGAATACTATAGAGCATGATCGACTTCCGAATTCATCGGTGACTTCCGTACTCTGATGGGTTACCACCGTATCCGGATTGCCGTCAAAGGTGACGGTGGCGGATTGCGGGTCCTGGGCAATCATCTGGATTGTCTCAGCAATGGCAATGTCGTTCCAGGGCACATAAACTTTTCGGTGAGCGGTTATAAACCCCTCTTTGTGAAAAGCGAGCGTCATGGTGGCTCCCCCTTCCACGGGAATGGAGAATCGACCTTCAGCATCGGTAAAGACGGTGCCGTATTCCGGGTGGCCGTGCATGGTAACTGAAACATCTGATATGGGAGAGGCATCAATGGAATGAACCAGGCCGGTGATCAATGAAAATCGCCAGGGATCGTATTCATCAACCGTTGCATCGGTTGGGATCAGATCCTCATACTGTTCGCCGAATGAGCCCTCGGGTTGGGATTCAGGGCTGCCCGTCACCATGACCACAGCCTGTGCACTGGCAGAGCCGGTCGGTCCGGTAAGTGTGATGGTATATGTTGTCGTAGCTGCTGGGGAAACAGAAGTCGATCCATCTACAGATACAACACCAATACCGCTATCTATATGCGCGCTTTGAGCATTGGTAGAGGTCCACGTCAGAGTGGAGGATTGTCCCGGCGTGATGCTCGCAGGATCGGCGCTTATACTTACCTGGGGTGGTGACGTATCATCAACCGTGATGGTAATACTGTCCGTGGCCGTGCCTCCGGGACCGGTGGCTGTGATGGTATAAGTGGTGGTCTCGGTGGGTGAAACTTGAGTAGAACTGTTCATGTTAACACTACCGACACCCTGATCTATTTCGCAGGTATCTGCATGGGTTGAACTCCAGGTCAACGTGGAAGGTTCACCCAAAAGAATAGCTTCAGGATCGGCACTGATGCTCACGGTGGGCAAGGGTATGTTGACCGATACGGTGACGCTTTCAGTGGTTGTTCCGCCCGTCCCAACGGCAGTAAGGGTGTAGGTGGTGGTCTCGGTTTGAAAAACCTCATAAGACCCGTTTGGATCAACACTCCCGATGCCGGGGTCTATGCTGATGTTATCGGCATGGATAACGTTCCAGGACAACGTGCTGGATTTTCCCGGTGTAATGGTCTGAGGATCTGCGGAGAAGAAGACTTCCGGAGGTAGAGCAGGGGCTCCTTCTGGATTGATGGTTATCGTTACCGAAGCTCCGGGGGTTCCCCTGAGGAAAACAGTGATAAAGTTAATAGATCGTAATGTTATTTCTTTTTCAAACACGATTTCGTCCCCGGTCAAAAAATTCCGAAGGGGAACAACCGTGGTATTGAAAAGAATAAATCCTCCCCGGATCTCCTTTTCAGGCGCATTCTTGGTGATTGTGATGACTCCTTCTCCGGGATCTTCTACATTGAATGTATGAACTGACATAAGAACGTGCCACCGGCCGATTTCAAAAATCCTTGGGCCGAATACGGTCTGATTCTCTGCATGAACAAGAGAGGGAAGGGCAGAAAAGACCAAGAACAAGATGAAGATATAGAATGTTTTCTTTGGCACGTTGCACCTCCGGATGATATGATGATTTTCAAGACATTCTCAATTTTGCAGAAATGTTTATGAGCAACACCCGTGCCAAAAATAGCTTTTATTTTGAAACAATAAGAATTTGGAATGAGTCTATTGATCCTCAAATGCACACAGAGCCCCGATTTAAAAGGCTTTGTAGAAGATCATGATAAAATGCATAAATATTTGACAACTTATGAATTGGATTAAACGGGATGGTTTGATGGGGCAGAAACAGTATAAAAATGCTCTGAAAAATGTGCATCAATGCACAAATTCCTGTTCGAGCTATATTGGATGGTTACCCTGCCAGATTAAATATCTTTATTATTGTAATTTTCTTGGTTTTCGTCTTCTATCAAGCCTGCTTCTTCGGCTCTTGCCGGATCTAAGCTCAGGAATAAACATGTCATATGCAAATTGACGCCGATCATAACCTAAACGCCTGTCTTTCCTATCTTTGATAGATACTTCCATATTTTCACTAAACACTTTGTTTTTGTCTGAAATTTTCAACCCTAAAGCCAAAATAATCTTTCGTTTGGTTTCCATTCTGCATGTCCTGCCTTGTTCTATCCGTGTAATGGTAAAAGGGGATATGTTAGCCTTTCTGGCAAGTTCGGCTTTGCTTATCATAAGAGATTCTCTAATTTCATTAAGAGAGTTTTTGCTCATTTCCTGCTCCTTGAGGACGGATTGGCTTTATATTTTATACTCTGATTGGATTTTTTTGTATGTTGTATGCAAAAATCATGCAAATTCAATAAAATATAGTACAAGCTTATAAATATTAGAGGGTTACATAAATTGTATGACGATGATAAAAGTGCTAATTTATATGGAACTATATGAAATTGTGGGGCAAACTACATAAAGTCTATGTAAATAGTTGCTTATTTTTCAGGATAATGCCAAGGAAATAGAAAGGTGTCGCAGGATATGGCTGGCGGGTAGGATTAAGTATAGTCCGGCTTCGGAGGAATTTTATCTGACAATGATACTATGTGTTTTGGTTTATAATGATCGGTTATCTTTGGGTTGGTTTTGTAACAATCAGGACATTTAGCGCAATACTCGTTCGGTGAGCACTGAAATAAAGAGCCGCCTTGTAATCCAAATCCACCTGTTGTGGGTGTTATCTCAATTATTACATCACACCCACAGTCCGAACATTTACCGTTTAATACGATTGTAGATTTTTCAGGATTAGCTCCAAATATTTTCTTTAATATTTCTATCATTAGTGATTATATCCTTCAACTGCCGACTCTGCCCGTTAAAAAATATTTATTATTTTGTTGTTCTTAATTTCAGTCTTCTATCAAGTCCGCTTCTGCGGTCTTTGCCGGACCTGCGTTCAGGAATATGGGAATCATATAAAAATTCACGTCGGTCAAAGCCTGAACGGCGACCTCCATTATCGGGCAATGCTTGTTTCATGATATAAACAGACTATTTTTTTATGAGCGTTTTACCTCCCACCCTGCAAGAGCGATTAGGACAGACATAACAAAAGTATGATGGCGTGTTCATGAGCGGCAAACTTTTACCATCATCTTAAGAATCCTAAAGTTTCTTTTCAGTAAATATAAAATTAGGATAATGCATTTTGTATGTCAAGTATATTTTTATACAATATATAGTATTTCAAAGATACGTTATTATCGAGAGACATATCAAAATGAATTGTGAGAATGGTGATATTTGTAATTTATAGTACTTCCAAGCATTGTTCATGGGAAATGCGAGCTAAATGGGGTCAGACAAACCGTTTACCCCTATCTAAATTCCGGTACTGAACCGCTTCGGAAATGTGATCGACCCGGATGTGGGATTCGCCGTCAAGATCTGCAATGGTTCGGGCGATTTTTAATATGCGGTTATAGGCGCGGGCGGATAAGCCCAGTTTGTCAATGGCCGATTCAAGAATATTGCATGAGGTTTCGTCGATTTTACAATATTTTTTAATATGCCGGCTGAGCATCTGAGCATTGCTGTAGATTTTTGTTCTTTTAAATCTTTGGGACTGGCGTTCTCGTGCTGCAGTAACGCGTGCTCTGATTTTCTCCGACGATTCTGCATCGGCTTTAACTCTCAGGTCTTTATAGGGAACTGCCGGAACTTCGACATGAATATCGATTCGGTCCATCAAGGGGCCTGATATTTTTGAGCGAAAGCGGTGAATTTGTGGATAGGTGCATCGACACTCGTGCTTGGGGTCGGAAAAATATCCGCAGGGACACGGGTTCATTGCCGCTACCAGCATAAAACTTGAAGGGTAAGTTATGGTTAAGGCTGCCCTGGAAATGGTCACCTGGGTATCTTCCAAAGGCTGTCGGAGAACCTCTAATACATGTTTCTTAAATTCCGAAAGTTCGTCCAGAAACAAAACGCCATTATGGGCCATGCTTACTTCACCCGGTCTGGGGATATGACCGCCGCCAATCAAGCCCGCATCCGATATGGTGTGATGAGGCGATCTGAAAGGCCTTTTTGTGATTAACGCCTGGTCTTTTTCAAGCATTCCAACAACGCTGAATATTTTTGTAGTTTCAATGGCTTCTTCAAATGTTAACGGAGGAAGTATGGTTGGGAGACGTTTTGCCAGCATGGTTTTTCCCGAGCCCGGGGGGCCGATCATGATTAGATTGTGTCCTCCTGTAGCTGCAACTTCCAAAGATCGTTTTACATGTTCCTGGCCCTTGACCTCGGAAAAATCGACTTCAAATCCTTTGGCAGTTTTAAATATGGCAGAGATATCTGTTTTTTCAGGTTCTATTTGAACAAATCCACGGAAAAAACTTACCAGCTGAGACAAGGTTTTTACCGGCAGAACGATGATGTCCTCTACAACCGAAGCTTCGCGACCATTGTCATAAGGGACGATGATTCCGGTATAATCAGCACTTTTTGCGGCCAGTGCCATTGGAAGAGAACCCTTGACAGGTTTAATACGACCGTCCAGGGATAGCTCACCCAAAATAAGGTATTTGGATATGATTTGTTGGGGAATGATTTGGGTTGCTGTAAGTATTCCCAAAGCTATAGGAAGATCAAAACCGGTTCCTTCCTTTTTAATATTGGCAGGCGCAAGATTAACGGTGATCCTGTCGTCAGGAAATCTATAACCAGAATTATTAATGGCAGACTTGACTCGCTCCTTGCTCTCTTTTACAGAAGCTTCCGGGAGTCCGACCGTGGTAAACGTAGGCAGTCCTGATGTGATATCGACTTCCACTTCAACTAAAAACGCATCAATTCCAATTACAGCGCTGCTTAATACCTTTGCGAGCACGCTTCCTCCTTTCAGATAGTGTCTTCCCTAACATTGTATGAACAACCTGATGGATATTTAGTGCCTGAACGAAAACTGTCTTTTCCGCCAATATCTGCGTCAGACTTAAATTTTAATCCTCGAAATACTACCAGTATTACTGTGGTTAAAATTTTCGTCTTCCTTGATCTTAACGAGAAATACTAGTTTTCGTTCGGGCACTATTTAAAAAAAAGGATCTAATTAAACAATTAGACGGGAAATCTTTTTTAGGGATGGAAACCGGATTCACTTAAAAATTTTTGAATCATAACAAATAGCTGTGTATAGAACAATCTTTTTACCTATTTAATTGTAAAAAACTCCTTTTATTAAACTAAAAATTATAAATAATCCTTGTAAAATATAACCGATAAAATGTACTAAATATATATAAAATAAATTCAGCTTGATTTTTGATGATTTGTATTTATGTTATCAGGTCTAAATAAAGTTTTGCATAGTTATTTAATAGACCATATAGAAATTTTTTCAGCATAATATATATCATTTTCATGCATTTTAAACAAAAAACCGTTGCACAACCGGTCAGTTGTTCAGGTGTGGGTGTTCATTCCGGGAAAAAAGTCAATCTGACGATTAAGCCTGCACCGAGCAACCATGGTATCAAGTTCATAAGGACAGACCTTCTTGACTGTCCTTGCATATCCGCTCATTTTAATATGGTTGTGGATACAAGCATGGCTACCGTCATAGGGTACGAAGGCTTTATTGTTTCAACCATAGAGCATCTTATGGCCAGTTTTGCCGGCCTTTCAATCGACAATGCCCTGGTAGAGATCGACAGCTATGAGATGCCGATAATGGACGGCAGCGCCGGTCCCTTTACGTCCATGATAAGATCTTCAGGGATCCGGGATCAGGATGCGCCAAGGTATTTTTTCGTAGTCAAAAAACCGATAGAGCTTAAAGAAGACGGCAAAATGGTGGGTATTTATCCATGCTCGACATACAAAATAACCTGTACTATTGAATACGATCATTTCCTGATCAAAAGGCAGTCCTATTCCGTCGATCTATCGGACCAGGTTTTTGAACGTGAAATATGCAGGGCCAGAACCTTCGGTTTTCTGCATGAATATGAATATTTTAAGCGTTACGGTCTGGCCCGCGGAGTTTCTCTGGATAATGTGGTTGTCATTGATGACAAAGATGTGATCAATAAGGACGGCCTGCGCTATAGGGACGAATTTGTAAGACATAAAATCCTCGACTGCATCGGAGATTTTTCACTTCTCGGCATGCCTATTTTAGGCCATGTGGTAGTCAATAAATCCGGCCACGAATTCAACCACGCCTTTCTTAAGGCATTTTTCTCTCGAAAAGAATCATG
>JAYEFV010000349.1:0-2546 GCA_034658755.1 Thermodesulfobacteriota bacterium
GCGTTGCGCTTCATTTCGTGTTCACTGCGGCGTACATAAGTACGCCTCATTCCACGAAATTCGCGACGCCTTGAACTTGAACTTTTTACTTTGCCGTCTCAATTTTGACTTTTTACGAGTTCATCAATAATGCTTTGCTAGAAAATTGCGGCGTTAGTTCAGAATATATGATTTCATTGATAATGAGTGATCCCTGCTTAAATGCCTGTTCCAAACATATTTTTGATTTCTGTCCCCATTTTGGATCAGGCAAAAAGATATCAAGCAAGACATTGGTATCAACGAAGGTAATCATCTGCCCCTTATCGACTCAATATAAGGATCCGTTCGGACGTGTTTTTGTAAAATACCGTATACTTGTTCAACAGGGCTGACGTGTTTTGTTTTTTTTCGAATCAATACCCCTTTTTTTTGGGGCACGAAATCGACTTCAATTTGGGGAAGAAATCCGTATTTTTCACGGATGCTTTTAGGAATAGTAACCTGGCCGCGCTCTCCAATTTTCATATTTTATCACCCATGTTTTCATATTTTGAATTACATATTAAAATTGCGGAGCTGGAATGTCAACAAAAAACAAGGGCAGTTATAATAGAAGCCGTTAATAAACAACGGTTAATATTTTCAGTAAACCCTGAACCTTTGAACCTTGAACCCATGAACCATTAGGAAAATTTTTTATAATATTTGCTGTATTTCCTGTAGCCGTAGTACCTGGAAGAGGGCATACCATACTGGTTAATAACTGCGCCGAGGATTTTTTCTTTACCCATGCTGTTAATCAGTTCATCAAGCAGATCAAGGGGGGTGCTGCCACATTTGATAACCACAATGATACCGTCAACCCGTTTTGCGATGGCACTGGTTTCCGGGGCCATACAGAGTGGCGGCGAATCGATGATAAGGTACCGGTCATCATATCGTGATTTCAGCTCATCGATAAGATCGGCCATTTTGGCGGAAGACAAGATCTCCGAAGGATTGGCAGGGGGTTTTCCGGCCGGCAACAGGGTTAGCTTGTCAACCATGGTTTTTAGAAGCAGGTCGGGAAGTTTGGTATGGTTTGAAAGATGTTCACTCAATCCCTTGACATTGTTAAACCCAAAGTTTTTGTGAATGCATGGCATGCGCAAATCGCAGTCCACCAGCAAAACCGTTTCACCGATGTTTTGGGCCATGTTCACCGCTAAGTTTGAAGCGATGAAAGATTTCCCGTCACCCGGTACCGCACTGGTGACCAGTATGGATCTCGGGGGTTTACCTGAGACCGGAAATAAAATCCTTCCCCTCAGCACCTTAAACAAATCCGCTTCCATGGAATACGGTTTTTTAATGGATACGAGATTTTTGTCGATTTTATTCATGTAATCATTGCTCGAGACAGCCTTTGATGCATTGGAAGCCATTTTTTTGGCTTGTTTTGCAGATTTCCGAGGCGATGGCGCGCCATCCTTTTATTCACCACAGAGACACAGAGTTCACAGAGAAAACATATCTTTTATCCAATCGGGAGACGGCGATTGGATAAAAAAACTATCCCTTCGGGAATATTTACGGTATTTATTTGAGCCATTAGCTGGTGCCTGTTGGAAATTAGAAGTGACAAACTTTTTTCTTTTTATTAAAAACTATTTTATCACCACAGAGGCACGGAGATCACAGAGTTATTTATCTTTTATCCAATCGGGAGACGGCGATTGGATAAAAAAACTATTCCTGCCATGAAATGGCTGATGGTTTTTGATTTGCCGTTGTCTCTCGGCAAATCAAATATTATACCCTCCGTGTCCTCTGTGTCTCTGTGGTTAATTTTTCTAGTTATAGGGATAGACGTTTTATACCTTCTTTTAATACAGGAACATTAAAATTAATTAGAAGACCTACTTTAAGACCTGTCAGTTTTAAATAAGTCAGAAGTTGGGCCTCGTGTATCGGTTGGAGTTCACTACACGACTTCAATTCAAGAATTATCTTACTCCATACAACAATATCCAGACGATAGCCACAGTCCAGTTTGACACCTTTATATTCAATCGGGAGTTCTTTTTGTCTTTCAAAGGGAAAACTTCTTAATTTAAACTCGTGACAAAGGCATTCCTCGTACGCTGATTCAAGTAAACCAGGTCCAAGAGCTTTGTGTACTTCAATCGCAGCTCCAATAACTTTACCCGTAAGGTTATTTATATCTATTTTCATTTTCTTTCACCTTCAAGCACATTTGCTAATATTTGTTTTTTTACCACAGAGACACTCAAGAAATAAGAAAAGCAGATGATCAGAAGATGAGAAGATCAGAACATAATACGATTAGAAACAGAACTTTTCGGCATTTTTTTCCATAGAACTTAACGTTGTTATAGAAAAGAGAAATGAGGAATTAGGAATCAGATATACCCCTTTTTATTATTTTTTTCTTGTCTTTTGTTAAATTCTTGCTCTGTTGTTTTTTTAAATATCGGATGTATCCGTCTAAAACCCTAATTGCGTTTTTAGAAAGATCCCAGATGCTTTGATATTCCTCTTTTGCAATGTATTCATTATCAAGA
>JAYEFV010000350.1:0-10311 GCA_034658755.1 Thermodesulfobacteriota bacterium
CTGCCTTTGTTGAAGGAGGTTTGGGAAGCTATGATTATGAGGAAGGAAGTGTGGGATTTTCAGGAAAATATAAGACCTTTGATTTCTCGGGCAGTTTTACCAGAGATTCCAGGGATGATTATGACACTGCCGACGGTGAAAAATATAACAATACGGCTTACAATTATAAAGACAGCGGCAGCTTAAATCTCGGATATGAGTTCTTGCCTGAAAATCGCGTCAGTGTCATTTACACCTATTTTGACGCTGATGATGTGGGTAATCCGGGCTATCTCAGCCAAAACGATCTTGATGATTATAGTGATAAAGAAAACAAATCCGTTGATTTTGTCTATGACGGCAAAAGCCGGAACTCACTCTTCTCCTGGAAAGTCAGATATTTTGATGGTAGAGATGAAGATAAATGGTTTTGTCCCGTTGCGAGCAATCCTGACTTCTGGGATGACGGTATCCCAGCTGAGCTAACCGTTGATTTCCAGGGAACTCAGGCGCAGTTTTCTTACCACCAGGATTATTTCCTTGTTACCGCAGGTTTTGATTGGGTAAATTATGAGACTGAAGATAGTAAATATAGCCCAAAGAAGACCGAATATGATGATTCTGCCGGGTTCCTCCTCGCGAAGACCAAACTTCTTGACAAACGGCTGATCATTTCCGGTGGAGTGAGGTATGATCATTATAAGGTAGAGGTAAAAGCAAATGAAGGAGGAACAGAGAGAGACAATTATACCTGTCCCAGGGCGGGTATTGCCTATCTGCTCACAGACTACTTAAAGGTAAGGGCAAATTATGGAAGGGCATTCAGGATGCCCACGGCACAACAGTTGGCCGGCGATATGATGATGTGGTCCGTACGCTACGTAGGCAACCCTAATCTGGATCCCGAAAAAAGCGATACATATGAAGGAGGTCTGGACTTTTCCCTGGATTCTTTCAATTTATCCCTTACCTATTTCCATACAGATTTCGATGACAAGATTGAAACCTACACAAAACCTAATGGCGACACATCATACAGAAATCTTGGGGAAGCTGAAATAGAAGGCATTGAAGGCAGCTTTTCCTTTGATATGGGTTCCCTATTTTCATGGGATTATCAGGTCAAGCCATATGTCAGTGTTATCTATCTTCCCACATACGAAGATAATGAAACCCATGAAGACCTTAAATACACGTCAGAGTATAATGTATCATATGGCATCACGGTATCTGACTTTAGTGGTCTTTCTGCAAATCTTATCCTTGCTTATACGGGAAAACAGGATATAACAGATTACGAAAACGGTACTTATGAAACCATAACTAAAGGCGGTTTCACGGTAGCAAACCTGACGATCAGTAAAAAGATTTTGAATATTAAAAAATACGGGGGTATTACCTTGAAAGGTGAAATTCAAAACCTTTTTGACAAGGATTATGCGTACATTCAAGGTTATCCCATGCCGGGAAGAAATTTCTTTATTGGTATGAGGTATGATTATTAAAACCTAAAAACTGCACACAAATTTTAAAAGGTTTAAATAAATATAATTATATTATACGGTTAGCATATAGAGTGTATGTTTTGTGGTGCATCATATTGCTGAGTATAAAATAAAAGAAATTTTTAAAATTTGTGCCCTTCGGGATTGCCCCTTTGACCGCATCTTCTGTGTTACAGGGCGTTTGCAGTAGTTTACTACGGCAGCACACCCTGCGCCTTGAAGCTGCGGCCAAATAGGCAATTGCAGATTTTAGGTAAAAGGTATTTAAAATGAAAATTAAAAAACGATTCCTCGCCAAGTCTGCTGGGCTACTGTTTGTTATTTTATTTGTCACCATTTGGACAATTTCCCCTGCCCTTTCCTATCCTGTAACATTTGTTGATTCCAGCGGAGAAACTATTATAATCGATAAAAAACCGGAAAAAGTTGTATCACTTGTACCTTCCATCACCGAAATAATATTCAAGGTCGGTGCCGGTGATGCTGTCAAGGCCTTCACATATCACGACAGTTGTCCTGGTGAACCAGGTTCTAAACAGATCGTTGGCGGTTTTTTCTCGCCTTCTCTTAAGGGGATTGAAGCAATACGGCCGGATATTATTTTTTTTTCCCGTCTGCATAAAAAGGTAATGGAAAAATTCGGTCATGGAAAATGTAAGCTCATCGACCTTGAAACAGATTCCATATCTGACAGTTATACAAATATCATTCTGCTGGGAAGGATCTTTAATAAAGAAAAACAAGCTGCCAAATTAATTGATGAGATAAAAAGACAACTTCGGATTATTTCCGAGAAAGTGGACAGAATTCCCGATTCAAAAAGGAAAAGAGTTTTGCGACTCATGGGTCGTGACCCGGTCATGACGCCCGGAGATGATTCTTTTCAAAACGAGATGATCAGGGCCGCAGGAGGTATCCCGCCCGTGCTCGGCAAAAAGGGGAATATTGTCGTCATTACCAAAGAGGAATGGGTAACGTTTAACCCTCAAATTATCTATGGCTGTGGTGGTGACAGGAAAACCGCCAAAATATTTTTCAATCGCCCGGGATGGAAGGATGTGGAGGCGGTAAAAAACGGTAAGATATTCTACTTCCCCTGTGACTTGACATGCCGGGCCGCCACCCACACCGGCTATTTTGTCTCCTGGCTCGCATCAAGAATTTACACGGACGAGTTTTCAAAAAAAGGAAATCAGGTTCTCGAAGAAAAGATATTCAAATCCCGCGGTCTTAGTCTTGATCTTGATTACATAAAAGATACGCGCATTTCATACAGCCACATCCATGATTTTTTGAACAAGACTCTGATTATTGATTTCAAAAAACCCATGTCTTTAGTCTCTACCCTTGAGGGAGAGCGTAACGGCATAAAATCTGTGGGCAATCATTACTCCTCCCCACCCTGCTGGGGAATAAACCACAAATCCGGCCTGAACAATATAAGAAAACGGGTATATCAGGTAATTAACAAATCAGAGGACACGGCTAGTTTTCTTTATACAGGCGCGGACATGGACAACCTGGCCATCAAGCGGGAAAAATTCAGAAATATGGAAGTATGCGCTTTAGTAACGGCCGGCGTGAAGTCAAATGCGGTCAGGATGTCAAGGTATGAAGGGAGGTTTTATGAGCCCGGAACTATTAATATCATCCTGTTGCCCAACATGAAACTCACCCCAAGGGCGATGACTCGGGCAATTATCGGCGCCACAGAGGCTAAAACCGCAGCGTTAATGGATTTGGATATCAGAAGCAGCTATTCTTCTCGGTTGCATCAAGCCACCGGGACAGGAACTGATAATATTATCGTTGTCCGGGGAACCGGTACTGAAATCGATAATGCCGGCGGCCATTCAAAGTTAGGAAAGCTGATTGCAAAGGCGGTATACCAAGGTGTGCGGGAAGCCATTTGCAAACAAAACAAAATTACCGCTTCCCGCGATATCTTCCAGCGCCTTCAGGAACGACAAATCAGCATATACAGCCTGGTATCCGGAATGAAGTGTGAGGGTATTCCGAAAAAATGTGCTCTTTTGGGAGCGGTTGAAAAAATCCTTCTTGATCCCCGTTATTCCGGCTTTATTGAATCTGCTTTGGTAATAAGCGATAATTATGAAAAAGGATTGGTTAAAAATCTATCAACCTATCAGTTGTGGTGTCATTTGATGGCAGAGGAAATCGCGGGAAAGAAAATGGACCAGATGAGAGAACTTGTTTCTATGGATGATATGCCTGTAGTGCTGAAGATGGCGTTGAATGCCATCTTGAACGGGGTTAGTTTGATCAAATTGTGACAATGGGCAAAATGAAAGGATGAAATCATGATAGACATATTTATCAGCGGCGGACCGGTCATGTATCCGCTTCTGGCCTGTTCCATCATAGTATTGACCGTAATTATTGAACGGATTTTTTTCTGGATCGGCATGGATATGCGCAGGGACAAGCCGCTCGTTGATGAAGTCCTTGAACTTTGCCGCGCAGGAGACTGGGATTCGGTGAGAGTAAAGACCAAGGCTTCCAAAGACTATATTATTAAAATTCTTATCACCGGAATTCTTCATCGAGACTTTTCTATGCTTAAAGCTATGGAATCGGCCGCTGCCGAACAGATCAAGCGAATGCGAAAATATATGGGAATTATAGACACCATGATTACCGTGGCGCCGCTTCTTGGTATTTTCGGCACTGTCATCGGGATCATTCTTTCCTTTGAAGCCCTGGGCTCGGCGGGCATCGAACATCCGCAGGTTGTTACTGAAGGAATAGCACAGGCCCTGATCACAACGGCAGCCGGTCTGGGGATTGCGATTCTTTCGGTCTTTCCTTATAATTATTTTAATTCACGGGTTGAACAGTCTGCGCTTGCCATCGAAAAATATGCAACAAGTCTTGAAATCGTCTATGAAAAACTGGTCAACAATAACGGGAAACAAAAAGGGATCAAAAATGAAAGTTGATTTTCAGACAGGCAAAAAAGTCCGCATTGAAATGCTTCCCCTGATTGACATCGTATTTTTGCTCCTGGTGTTTTTCATCTATGCAATGCTTTCCATGGCGGTGCATCGCGGGTTGCCGGTTTTGCTTCCCACATCCTCATGCGCCAAAATAGACAAATCATTGGTATTTTCCGTGAGCATACAATCAGACGGAACCCTATATGTTGACAAGGAACAGATTGCTCTTAACGATCTGGCAGCGGTTTTGAAAAGAAAAAGCGAAGCATGTAAAGAACCCGGCGTATTGCTTTTTGCCGAGCGCAGCCTTTCATACCAAAACCTTTTCCGGGTTCTGGACCAGATCAGGATGGCGGATATCCATCGGATTTCTCTTCAGGCAGATGTTGAGCAGTGAAACGAATAATAATAGCGGCGATACTCGCTTTGGGTATACACGGATTTCTCCTGGGATTGAAATGCAATCCGTTCAAGAGAATATCTATTGAAAGGCCGAAACTTAGAGTTATGAACATGAGTTTGGCCTACAGGCAACCCAAGATGACGACATCCAAAGCTGCTGTTAAAAAGCCGCAAATCAAAACAAAAAAACATCCTGTTGCCAAAACAATAAAAAAAAAGCCAAAGCATTTTCCTAAGCCCAAACCCAAAAAAGTCATTAAAGATGTTATCCAAAAAGCGGAAAAGGACCGATCAAAAGCAATTCCCGAAAAAACCGTTGATATGCCCAAAACTCCGGATATACCTGAACAGACTGAAATAAAAACGGTTTCTAAAGAGACTGCTGATAAAGGCGAAACTGTAACTGGGAAACAGATCATACGCGAGGCAAGACCTCTTTATCGATCAAATCCACCGCCCAAATATCCTGTATTGGCCAGAAGAAGAGGATTTCAGGGTAACGTGGTCCTTGAAGTTCTGGTGGGCCAAATTGGAAATGTCATTGATTTGCGTGTGTTATCTTCCAGTGGGCACCCGATTCTGGACAGGGCCGCGAAATCTTCGGTAAAAAACTGGACATTCGAGCCCGGAATGAGAGGTCAAGAAAAAGTTAAGATGTGGGTTAGGGTTCCCATTCGATTTGAACTTAAGTAAAAAAACAACTAATCCCAGTTAAATTTTACGCCTCCCATTATCCAGCGGCCGGGCATGGGCGTGAAGCCGGATTCAATGTAGTTTTCGTTAAACAGATTTGTGGCCTCAAGAAAAATTTCATAATTTGAAAGTGTATAGGTCAGGCGGGTATCAACAACCGTATAGCTATCACCGACCATGCGTTTCTCATACCTTGCCTTGATAACTTGCTTCAATGAGGAGAGCCATGTAAACACCATAGATCCGTTGACCTGATGCCGGAGATAATCCAAAACATATTTTGATTCCATTCCCTGTGTACTCCGGTCAGAATCAAGGTAAGTATAAGCGATACCTACAGATGAAAGCCATTTGGTGCTGAAAAAAGATTGCGGGTAAAACGTAATCCCCACCTCCCCTCCTTTTGTTCTGACTGTTGCAATGTTTGTTGCTTGCCAGGCCGTTTCTCCGGGCTGTCGCGACCAATCAATAACATCTTCTGAATCACGATAAAACAGGCTGAAATCAGCATTGACCCCGTCGATCAGCCACCGCAATCCGGTCTCACCGGTCCAGGCTTTTTCAGGTTTAAGGTCGGGATTACCCTGATTTGCCGGAGTAAAATAGTAGAGTTCCGTATAAGTTGGAACCCGGAAAGATTCTTCAAAAGAGGTAAACCAGGTTAATCCATCTGTCAATTCAATGCTCATGTCCGCACCCGGCCAGTACTCCCAACCCCATGAGCTGTAGTGAACCGCAGAAGCGCCCATACCAATGGTCAGCCTGTCACAAGGATAAAGCCTGTGTTCAAGAAAAACAGCCTGTCGACCGCGGTTGTGATCCCCCAAACTGGAACTTTCCATATCTTCAAGTTCTGCTTCTCCGCCGATTGATGTGGCTCCCAGTCCGGATGTTATAAGAGTGTTTACCTGCGCGCCAAGAACATCCGTCCGGTGGTCGTTTACGTTCCACACCCCGTTAATATTAATTTTAAATTCATCCTTATGGCGCCGCCAGTGTATCCGGGGCATTACTTCCATATCTGCAATTTTAAGCTCCGCATTGCTGTACAACAGAAAGGTTTCCGTCTTTTCCCGCTGATCCGGAAATGTGTCGCTGTAAAATTTATAGGCGCCGAAATCTTTGTCTATGAATCCCATTCCCAACCGGAACCTGTTAAATCCGTTTTTTAAAATACCCTTATAATTTATTGTTTTTATATCAAAATCAGTATCTTTGCCTTCAAGGTAGCCCGAAGAATAACGCCGACTTGCCGACAGCCGGCCGGATACTTTGTCCGAACTCAACGCCGCCTGCGCACCCATATCATAATAGCCATATTCACCATATGCACCATGGCCTCCGAACGAGTTGCCATTCACGTCACGCGTTATGATATTAATTACACCCCCCATTGCATTGGGGCCGTAAATTCTTGCCGCCGGTCCTTTAACGATTTCAATACGTTCGATATCATTCAAGTTAACGGGAAGATCCATATTGTGATGACCGGTTTGAGGATCATTAACCGTAACACCGTCAACCATGATCAGTGTCTGTTCATACGACCCTCCGCGGATTCCCACATCGGCCTGAACTCCACGAGCACCACGCCGGCGAACATCCACACCGTTTACATGTTCAAGGATATCTGAGATATTGTCTGCCGGTGAAATTGCAATCTCTTCCCGGCTGATTACCGAAACCGAGCAAGCGGAATCTGAAAGATGGTAGGGAATACGGCTTCCGGTGACCACCACAGGATCAAGTTCGTAGTATTGAACATGGTTTTCCTGAGCCATCAGACTGGGGTTGCCGGCGAATATCAAAATTAATATGATTGCATATATCCTGTACATTGAATATAATTTGACCGTATCTGGTTAACCCTAATTTTATTTTAGGTTAACGAAGATGCCGCTTATAACTTACCTTATTTTTTTTATCAAGTTGTTTTTTAATTTGGGATGGAGGCTATTTCAACGGCGGCACAAGGTTGTAAATCACGTTTGTTGGTAATTGGTGGTCATCCAGTCTTTATCAAAAGAGGAAGTTAATCATCTCCGGAGTAATGGAGTGATGGAGTAATGGAATAATATGAACCGTGATTGGATTCGTGGGAATAAGGGCTCGCTCAAAAATAACTTCACATTTTAATGCGCCGATCCATCCCGCCTAGCTGTGTTGCTCGTCGGTTAAATAGCCAGCTATTCGCCCTCCTCGCGCCTTGCCATGCGGGCGCCTCGACTCCTGAAAATGTAAATTTATTTCTTCGAGAACCCTAAGGGTGATAGTCCATTTTTTTGGAAGTAAATTTTCCGATATAAAAGGATTTTTTGTTCGCACCTATTTTCGAAAATGTACTGATATCCTGCTGTTAACGTTTTTTGTCCAATATCTTATTGTTATTTTCATCTTCAGCAATTAAATTCATAAGATAGCGGCCGTACTCGTTTCCCATCATTTCGGATGCAAGGTCTGCCAGCTCCTCTTTGTTTATGTAACCCAGGCGATAAGCAATTTCCTCAACGCACGATATTTTAAGTCCCTGCCGTTCCTGGATGGCCTGGACATAACTGGCCGCCTGCTGCAGGGCTTCTTGAGTACCTGTATCAAGCCAAGCATAGCCTCTCCCGAGAAGCTCCACATGAAGATCACCTCTGCGGAGATACTCCAGATTAATGTCCGTAATTTCAAGTTCACCCCTGGCGGACGGCTTGAGTTTTGCAGCAATTTCCACCACATCATTGTCATAAAAATAAAGACCGGGCACTGCATAATTCGATTTGGGTTTTTTTGGCTTTTCTTCGATACTGATGACCTTGCCGTTGAAATCAAATTCTACAACACCGTAACGTTCCGGATCACGCACTAAATACCCGAAAATCAGACCACCGCTATTGAGCTGAACAGCTCTTTTCAGTATCTCGGTAAGATTGTGGCCGTAGAAGATATTATCCCCCAGGACAAGGCAGAGCGAATCTTTCCCAATGAATGATTTGCCGATGATAAAGGCCTGCGCCAGTCCTTCGGGCCGTGGTTGCTCTTCATAATTAAAAGAAAGTCCAAGTTGAGACCCGTCTCCGAAGAGTTTTTCAAACAACGGTAAATCCTCAGGCGTAGAAATAAGAAGTATCTCCCGTATCCCGGCCAGCATCAGAACTGACAATGGATAATAGATCATGGGTTTGTCATAGACAGGTAAAAGCTGTTTGCTTACAACCCGGGTAATCGGGTAAAGCCGGGTTCCGGAACCGCCGGCTAAAATTATTCCTTTCATATTCTATTTTCCTTTCTCATGCCATGACGATCTTTTCCTTTGCTCCATTAACTCCCTTTGTGGCATTTCGAGTATCAATAATCAGATTGGAATGCTTTACTACCTCGGTAAAGTCATAGTCGCTGTGATCGGTAACAATGATCACGGCATCCATCTCGGCAAGGATTTCCCGGGTAATGGGAGTTGACTCCATCTGGAAATTGTATTTTCGGGTGGTATGCAGTTTGGGTATCCATGGATCATTGTAGCTTACAATGGCGCCCTTTTCCAAAAGCATTTTCATGATTGCATAACCCGGAGACTCTCTATCGTCATCCACGTCCTTTTTGTAGGCGATTCCAAGTAGTAAAATGCGGCTTCCATTGAGGCTCTTTTTGTTTTTATTGAGAGCTTCCACTGTTTTTTCAATCACGTAATAAGGCATGGAAACATTGATCTCTCCGGCAAGTTGAATAAAACGGGTTGAAAAATCATACTCTTTTGCTTTCCAGGCCAGATAAAATGGATCAATGGGGATACAATGCCCACCCAGGCCGGGTCCGGGATAAAATGGCATATAACCAAAGGGTTTTGTGCTTGCGGCGTCAATGACCTCAAACAGGTCGATTCCCATCTTGTGAGCAAGAATCTTCAGTTCGTTAACCAGGGCAATATTAACGGAACGAAATGTATTTTCAAGAAGCTTGGTCAGCTCGGCTGCCTGGGTAGAAGAAACAGGCACTGACCGGGTAATTGAGCTATACAGAGCCGTTGCGACCTCCAGGCAGTAACTTGTGACGCCACCCACAACTTTGGGGATACTGGTGGCAGTGAATTTTTTGTTTCCCGGATCTTCCCTCTCGGGAGAAAAGGCAAGAAAAAAATCCTGTCCAACCTTCATATCACTTGAGGAAAGTCGTGGGAGAAGCATTTCCTCGGTGGTCCCTGGATAGGTTGTGCTTTCAAGAACAATAATCTGTCCTCTGCGCAAATTATTTGCGATGGTCTCCGTGGTTTCCAAAAGATAGCTTAAATCCGGCTCCATCTTGTCGGAAAGTGGTGTTGGCACGCAGATCAGGATGCAATCCGCCTCGCTTAAGCGGCTAAAGTCGATGGTTACATCAAACCGTTTTGCATCGATCATTTTCTTAATTTGATCGGCCGGAATGTGCTTGATATAAGATTCTCCGTGAAGAATTTTATCGATTTTCCGTGAATCCAGATCAAAACCGATCACATTAAAACCCTTTTGCCCAAAATGAATGGCCAGCGGCAATCCAACATAGCCAAGACCGATAATACCAATTCGGGCTGTTTTTTGCTGTATCATCTCAAGCAGTTTTAATGCTATTGCGCCCTTGTTTTTCTCATTCATATTTTTTACCCTTTCTTGTCCGGAATTCGTTAAAACTCCAATGTCATACTAATAATATTAAGAGGCTCATTTCCGACGTTTTCGAGCATAACAATTTGATTTTCAGAAAGCATCAAGGATTCCCCTTTCTTCAACATCCTGCTCTGATTGTCTATTGTTGTT
>JAYEFV010000351.1:0-2542 GCA_034658755.1 Thermodesulfobacteriota bacterium
ACGTGAGGGGGGCCACTCTCAAAAGAGAATTGTGCATGCCCATGACATGACCGGAATGGAGCTTGAAAGTGTCTTGGTGGCCCATGTTAAAAATCAGGATCGGATTGCCCTGTTCGAAAATCATATTGCCATAGATCTTATCACCATTTCAACACGCATGAAAAGGGGTCAGATTATTACGACCCATGAAGATTATTGTTGCGGAGCATATGTTCTTGACAGACAAACAAATCAGGTCAAAACATTCTGTGCAAAGATAACACTTCTTGCAACCGGCGGTGCTGGCAAAGTTTATCTCTACACAAGCAATCCTGATATTGCTACCGGAGACGGGGTTGCCATGGGATACCGGGCCGGCGCCACGGTGGCCAACCTTGAGTTTGTCCAGTTTCATCCCACCTGTTTGTATCACCCGGTTGCCAAGAACTTTCTTATTTCAGAAGCTGTAAGAGGTGAAGGGGCGATTCTAATCGATTCTTCGGGTAACGCTTTCATGGAAAAGTATGACCCTCAGAAGGATCTTGCATGCCGTGACGTGGTTGCCCGTGCGATCGATGTAGAACTCAAGAAAAGCGGAGACGATTCCGTATTTCTCGATATATCCCACAAAAATGGCAATTTCATAAAAGAACGTTTCCCGAATCTATATGAAAAATGTCTCACTTTTGGGTTTGATATGACCAAGGAACCTATTCCTGTTGTTCCCGCCGCCCATTACCTGTGCGGAGGCATCGCCACCGGCATGTTTGGCAGAACAGATTTGCATCGGCTGTACGCCGTCGGTGAAACTGCCTGCACCGGACTTCATGGGGCCAACAGACTTGCGAGCAACTCACTGGTCGAGGCCCTGGTTTATTCCCATACAGCCGCCAAACAGGCGGTCAAGGATTTCGATACATTGGATTTTAGTTTTACTCCTGACCCGCCGCCATGGGATGAAGTCGGTACGACAGACAGTGATGAAGTTATTATGGTGTCACATAACTGGGATGAAATCAGACGATTTATGTGGAACTATGTTGGAATCGTCAGGTCGGACAAACGCTTGGCCAGGGCAAAGAGGCGAATTGAAATCACTCTGAAAGAAATCCATGAATATTATTGGAATTTTAGGGTTTCCGCAGATCTTATTGAACTTAGAAATATAGCTATCGTGGCTGAACTTATTATCAAATGTGCCAGCCACAGGAAAGAAAGCCGCGGGCTTCATTACAACATTGAATACCCCAATCGCGATGACTCACGATGGCAAAAGGATACTATTATTCGGAGGCCATTTGTGGGATAGGATGTCCGGCGGGAATAAATCCTCACCAAAAGTCTTTAATTTTTAAATCCCCATTCTTCATTGACAAGACCGGTTTTTGTATTATTTTATTTAATTAACAAGATTAGTCTTTTCTCCTAACCCGGACAACCCGGCCTCCGGCTCGTAAGCCTACGGCTCGGAGAGAACCAAAAATATTTGCCACAAAGGCACTAAGACACCCCCCGGGCCGTAGGCCCTATGGGCCGGAGGCAAAGGATTTTATTTTGTTATTCATGCTCAGTGTCTTGGTGCCTTAGTGGCAGAATGTAAAAAGTTTTGCCATAAAATGCACGAAGATGATTTCTAAGGGCCTAACGGATCAACTCTATTAATATAAGACTTGTGATTTCTATCCCGTTTAAACGGGATAGAAATGCAGAGACGTTACTATAGATGAGAAGTAAACGAGATTACTACGAGGTTTTAGGTGTAAGCCGTGATGCGGATGATAACGAATTAAAGGCTCACTACCGCAAGCTGGCCTTAAAATTTCATCCGGATCGAAATCCCGGCAATAAAGAGGCTGAAGAAAAATTCAAAGAGGCTTCTGAGGCCTACGAGGTGCTTCGAGATCCTCAGAAACGGAATATCTATGATCAGTTTGGTCATAAGGGACTTGAAGGATCGGGTTTTTCCGGATTTAGCGGTTTTGAAGACATTTTTTCTAGCTTCGGAGGAATCTTTGAGGATTTTTTCGGATTTAGCAGTGGACGTCGTTCCAGAAGCAGGGCTCGGAAAGGAGCTGATCTTCGTTACGACCTTTCCCTTGGCTTCATGGAAGCTGCCTTTGGAACAGAAACCGAAATAGAGTTAGAAAAGGTGGAGGTTTGCCCTTCCTGTAAGGGAGATGGTTGCGACCAGGGTACCCATCCGGAAACCTGCAGGCAGTGTAACGGAACAGGCCAGATTTCCCGCAACCAAGGGTTTTTTACTGTGAGGACCACATGTTACCACTGCCGCGGTAACGGCCAAACTATATCTCATCCATGCCCTAACTGTAACGGATCCGGACAGATTAGAGTCAATAAAAATGTGGCCATAAAAATTCCTGCCGGTGTGGATACCGGATCCAGGCTTCGTCTGACAGGTGAAGGTGAAGCCGGTAGTTATGGAGGGCCTCCGGGAGATCTTTATGTTTTTATTCATGTGGAATCCCATGACTTCTTCGAACGAGACAACACAAACCTCATCTGCCAGGTGGGAATTTCCTTTATACATGCAGCCCTCGGCGAT
>JAYEFV010000352.1:0-2537 GCA_034658755.1 Thermodesulfobacteriota bacterium
AACGTTAAAGATTGTATCTGGAGTTTTGTGCAGCAAAATTCCAGATACAATCATGTTGAACTGAGCCGCCTTTCCCATCTCTATGGGGTTTCAATCCCGTCTTTTTCCAAATCGGTTTTCGCATTTTTTGTTTTTTGAAAATTGAATGGCTTTTAGCATCAGTATAATGTTTGATTTTAGGCGGCAGCCTGTTTATTCCAACCGAGTTTTCGGTTTGATTTAGAAAATAAGCACAAGAGTTCCCGATGGCCCTGTCGGGACGATTTTTAAATTTAAATTCAGCGGACAGAATCTAGAGGGTTATGGCGGCGACCGTGAGCATGTCGCCGCCAATAACTCTTTAAAAACCATTTCACCTTTACCGCAGTGTGGGCAAATCCTTGGATTAATGCCCGTAACCCGTTCAAACAGATCCTCCCAGGATTCGTTTTCTGTTCGCTCATCGCCGGGCTTTGACTCAACGCCAAGAAGTTGCCGGCATCGTGCCAGTTTGGTCTTTTTATTGCGGTTGCTCAAAATGCCATAATGCCTGACTTTCATGAAACCTTCAGGCAGAATATGAAGCAGGAAGCGACCGATAAATTCCAAAGCATCCAGGCACATTACCTTAATTTTATCGTTGTCGCCGGAATCCCGGTACGTAAAGCTCACTTTACCATCTTTGAGCTTTAAAAGCCTGTGATTGGAAATGGCAACCCTGTGGGTATAGCGACCCAGATAATCTATAACCGTTTCGACATTATTAAACGGTGTTTTGCAGTACACAACCCACTCTTGACCATACAGCTCGGTGAGCAAATTTTCAAACGCCGTTTGACGGCTAAACGGCTTAATTTTACCTGGGAATTTAAGGGCTTCGGAATAATATACCTTCTTCAGGTAATACAGAAGCTTGCCTCGAAACAACCGCGAAAGAACCTCCACACGGATGAAGAACTTTTTCTTACACGAGATCCATCTCATAGCATCCAAGGATAAACCTCCACCGGTCACGATACAGTGAATGTGCGGATGGTCCATCAGGGTCTGGGACCACGTGTGCAATATGGCAATAAAGCCGATTTGAGCTCCGAGATGCTTGGGGTCCCTTGACAACTCATGTAACGTCTCTGAAACCGCCTTGAAAAGCAAGTCGTAAAAAATCCGCTGATTCCTTAAGGCAATCGGCCTGAGTTTGTCCGGTATGGTAAAGACCACGTGAAAATAGCGCACTGGCAAAAGTTCTCTTTTCCTGGCCTCCAGCCACCGCTCTTTATCCATGCACTGGCACTTGGGGCAATGACGGTTGCGACAGGAGTTGTAGGAAATCCGCAGATAACCGCAACGATCACATTCATCCATATGGCCGCCCAACTCCGATGTCCGGCAAATCTCAATAGCCCGCATGGCACGAAAATGCCTCAACGGCATCTTTGCACCGTTTGTTTCACGGTATGCCGCTCCATAGGCGTTGAAAATATCGGCCACCTCTAGTGATCTTCTCATCGGAAAGAACCTGTCTAATCCATCGGCCCTTTAGTGTCTTCCAAAAGATCGATTGGACTGACCACTCTGGACAGGTCTTTTCCCGTAATGTGAAGATAAACCGACGTGGTAGCGGCAGTGCTGTGGCCTAAAAAGCGCTGTATATAAAAAAGATCCGTACCCTTTTGCAAAAGGTGCGTTGCAAAACTGTGCCTTAGAGTATGCACAGTCGCTGCCTTCCGGATGCCTGCTTTATGAATAGACTTCTTAAACACCCTCTGGATGCTTGAAACACTGATCGGCTCTGCCGGTTTACGTCCGTAAAACAGCCACTCACCGGGACGATACACCTCCCAATATACTCGCAGAATCTCCAGGGTACGCTTGCCAAGCAAGGTATAACGATCCTTGTCACCTTTGCCCCGTACACGGATCATCATCCGGCTGCTGTCGATATCGGTCGCCTTTAAATGAACCGCTTCACTTATCCGTAATCCGCCGGAATAGATCGTCATCAGAATGGTACGGTGCTTCAGATTTTGCGTATTGGCAAAAACAGCTTCAACTTCCTTTAATGATAAAACTTCAGGAAGCCTCCGCCTCTTTTTGCTACGCGGAATTCTTAACGAGTTCCAAGGTCGCAAAAGAGTCCTTTGGTAAAAGAACTTCAGCGCACTGTAAGACTGGTTGATCACCGACTGGGACGCTTGCTTGTCTTTTTTAAGATAATAAAGATACTGTCGTATCTCATCATCTCCCAGTTCCGCCGGCGACTTGCCAAAATAAAGCGTATATTCTTTCATGCGAGCCAAGTAACACTCCATGGTCCTGGGGCTTAAGTTCTTTAACTCCATATCCATTTTCATTTGATCCGATAGCTTTCCCATAGTTTCTCTCCTTTCTGTTAAAGGGTTTATATCCCTTCAATCCTACAGAAAGAAGAACAAGCAAGGTAGCACAATCATTGAAAAAGGATGTCCTTCTAAAAACACCACATGGTAAAACACTATTCAATTTTCAAAGAGCAAAAATAAAACCACCGCGAAGCGGTTTAGTTCAACATAGATTAGACG
>JAYEFV010000353.1:0-10282 GCA_034658755.1 Thermodesulfobacteriota bacterium
CAGAGAGAAGAAAAAAATATTTGCCACAATATCACAAAGGATATATTTACCATTGTTTGACGGTCTCGTAAAAAGTCCAACTTCTGCGTTGTGCTGCATTTCGCAATCATTCAACATACGATAAGTACGCCTCATGATTACAAAATTTGCACGCCTTGAATTTGAACTTTTTACGAAACCGTCTAAATCGGACTTTTTACGAGTTCATCATTGTTTAATGAATAAAAAAAATAAATTAGGTGAAATAATCCAGCAGGTCAAGTGAAAATTGAATGAGAACCAACTATAAGATAGTAGATACCGTGGCCGGACTTGAAAAAGCGGTAAGAATCCTTGAAAAGGGAAAGGCCGTCGCCGTTGACATGGAAGCAGACTCAATGTACCATTTTCAAGTAAAGGTTTGTCTGGTTCAGATGGCCACGGAAAAATCGACTATTGTGGTGGATCCTCTACAGGTTAAAAATTTATCCCCCCTTAAACCGATTTTTTCTAATCCTGATATTAAAAAGATTTTTCACGGGGCTGATTATGATGTGCGCAGTCTTTTCCGAGATTTTACCATTGAGATTAATAATCTTTTTGACACCGAGCTTGCATGCCGGTTCCTCGGAATTAAGGAAACGGGGTTAGAAGCGGTAATAGAGAAATATTTAAATATAACTCTTGACAAAAAATTCCAGAAAAAAGACTGGTCAAAAAGGCCGTTGCCCCAAGAGATGATCGATTATGCTGCCGGAGATGTTATATATCTTCTCTCGCTTGCCCAAGTTTGTGAAAAAGAGCTTGAAAAAAAATGCCGTCTGGCCTGGGTGCTTGAAGAATGCGATATTTTAAGCAAAGTCAGACCGGTTTTATCGGATGAAGAGCCGTTGTTTTTAAGATTCAAAGGCGCGGGACGGCTTAAGCCCAAAAGCCTTGCCGTGCTTGAAGCTTTGTTGCCGTTTCGAAAGGGTATTGCAGAAAAGAAAGATAAGCCTTTATTTAAAATCATCGGCAACGAATCAATTATGAAAATTGCAACGGCAAAGCCGGCAACCTTACGTCGCTTAAAAGGAATAAAGGCGTTGAGTGGAAAACAGATCAATATGTACGGAAATGACTTGATTGAAGTGGTGGCCGGGGCTTTGAAAATACCTGAAAGCAACCTTCCGGTTTATCCGAAAAAAAAGACGCAGAGGTTGCCCTATAAAGTGCCGGAACGGATAAAAGCCCTAAAATCCTGGAGAGCTTCAAAGGTCAGAGCGCTTAAAATAGATCCCGGGATAATTTGTAATAATGCGCTCATTACCTCTATCGCAATACAAAATCCCGTGGATAGAAGAGCAATGGGAAGAATAAAAGTAATGAAAAACTGGCAGAAAAAGGAATTTGGCCAGGAAATTATTACCCTTTTAAGAAGCCTGAAATAATTTCATACGTGAATTTTACACGAGACAGAGGCTTCTATCAGTGACGGTTTTGTAAAAAACAATGTCAGAGGAATACAACAAATACAATGAATTGTGCAAAAAGGCTCGCTATGCCGAAGCGGCACGTTTTGCAGAGCTGCAATATCTTGAAGGCAATAGAAACAATCCGTTCTGGCTCACGCGGCAGGCCGCAGCACTTACTCGGGCTCGAGAATATAAAAAGGCACTCCATGTCGCGGAACAGGCCCTTTCACTCAAGTCTTCCAACCCATATTCAATGCTTGCGGCTGCGGATGCATTAAGGGGCCTCAAACGTACGGATGAAGCACTCCGGTATTATGAGGAAATCATCGGCGATCCAAAGATTACGTTTTCCGCTCAAAAAGGGATTCTTTTCTGTCTTGAAGCAAAAAAAGAGTGGGATAAAATGCTTAGGCGTATGGGACAATGGGAAATGCCCAAAGATTCCGTCTTTGCATGGAAAGTAAAAGCGCTTGCCGGGCAGAAACGATGGGATGAGGCCATTGACATTTGCGGTAAGTGGCTTGCCCTTCAACCGGACCTTCCCCAGGCACTATGGGCTTTAACGGACCTTGAGATCCATCGGGACGGACTGGAGCCTGTGCTTAAAAAAATGGCAAGTCTTGCGAAAATTCCATCCCGGCCGCCGGTTTACAAAGAGATTTATGCATCCCTTTGTAAAAAAGCAGGAAACCCTGAACTGGCCTTAAAACAGTATGAAAAACTGACCCGCACGGGATCGGACATATGGAATCAGCGCCAGCAGGCATTTGCCCTTAAAAAGTCGGGAAAGATGTCGGAAGCGATTCCAATGATGGAAGAACTGCTAAAGTTCGATCCAAAGGATATATATATTCATTCATCCTATGTTTCGGCATGTAAGAAAGCCGAGCAGGTTGAAAAGGCGTTAAAATTCTACGAAGAACTGGTTGAATTGAATCCGGAGGAAACAACCCTTTACGGCAGGATTCGAAAAATAAAAAAAATTCTTGGAGTAGAAGATGAGTAGGTTTCCGACAATCGGTGATCTTGTCGAGGTTCCGCCGGTACAGACGGTCATACGTCTGGAAGAGGGGAGGACCCGCTCTGAATCTATTGCCAGAAGTTTTGTATTTACATCAGAGGTAACCTCACATTTTGCGGTGATTTCAGATGCTTTGCTCAAAGAATACGGCCGGGGTTTTTTTCTGCAAGGTGATTTTGGATCAGGCAAATCCCATTTTCTGGCTACCCTTACCGCCTGGCTTGAAGACAACCCCGGGTCTGAAATGCTGTCCCATCATCACGGAGGGCTCCGACGTGTCAAGGCATCAGGGCGTAGTTTTTTAACGGTCGATATTTCTCTTGTTAACTACAGAGGGTCAACACACCTGGAACGGATTATCGTTGAAGCCATAGAAAAAGCTCTGGTATCACACGGTGTTGAAATAAAATTAACGCCGCTTTCCGCATTTTTAAATTATTTTGCGACGCTGCTTGAAAACAAAGAACTGGCCGCAGCCTTTGCAGAGCAGGCGGGCATATCCAATACACCGGAAGCGGTTGATGAGTACCTCCGCAAAGACCCCCGTCAGGCATATACGGCAGGGATTCGCTTTATGAAAAATATCGGTATGCCGGCGCCCGAAGCCCTTGTTGAAGAGCGGCACGAAACCTTTGCAAGGGTCTTAACGGCCATGCGGGATGCCGGCTTTGACGGGCTTGTGATTGTCATGGATGAACTTTCCGAGTTTTTCCGTTCAAAATCGGATGCCCGTGCCTTAAATGAAGACGCACGGACTCTGCAGTTGATCGGCGAACTTACCGACAAAGAACCGGTCTGGATTATTGGGGCGGTCCAGGAAAGTATCGAGCGGACCGGTGACATTTCCCAGGTTACCTTTCAAAAGATCAAGGACCGTTTTCCGGTGAAATTTATCCTTTCCACGGTTCATATCAAAGCGCTGATATCCGAACGACTGGTGAAAAAGAAAGCCGGATCCGGTGATGCGCTTCACACGGTTTACGATTATTTTTGCAGGCAGTTTCCTTCATTTAACTGTCGTTTTGAAGAGTTTCAGGCCGTCTATCCGGTTCATCCGGTGACTATTGCACTTTTAGACGGTCTGGGTGACCTTTTTTCAGAGCACAGAGGAATTGTGGATTTTGTCTTTTCACAGCTTGCCGGGGATGAGAGCAGACAGATATCGGGGATTCTCGATCGTCCGGCCTATGAACTTTTAGGGCCTGACAGCATTTATGAACATTTTTCCCAGAAACTGGCTGAATTCTCCGGATTTAATATATATCCCAGGTATGTGGTCCCCCATCTGGATGAAGTGATCGAGCATGCCATTGACCCGGAAGACAGAATGCTTGCCCGCAGAATTGTCCGGATCCTGGTTCTTTACCGGATTCATCCCACTGCGGATATCCCTTCTGTCAAAGACTTAACCGATCAGGTTTCCTGTGCACTTTCCGATCAGGACCCGAGCTTGAACGTTGATTTTATTTCAGAAGCGATTCTGGATCCTCTGGTAGAAAAGAGTAAATTTCTTGTCAAACATCCTTCTGAAACCGGTGATCCAAAGGACGTGAGGTACGAAGTCGTAACAGAAGAAGATCCTGGTAAAACACTTAAAGCCAGAATTTTAAGAGCCGCATCGGAAATTTCTTCTGACGATAACCGGCTGATTACATCGGTCTTTGCCGAACTGTCCGAATCCTCATCATGGCCCGGACCCGAATTCATGAGGCGGGGGGTTCATCATACCGTAAAATGGCTTAAAAGCGACCGACGTGTTCTTGTCTCATTTTTAGGTCAGGGAGAAGAAGCTTCTTTAAGCGATCAGATTCACAATGCGTTTTACGGCGGGAATGTCGATTTTGCTGTTGTCATGAGTCTTGGAAAAACAGATTTTAATGTCAAACATACAGCCGTGTGGGAAATTCCCATTTCCATGGACGAAAAGAACAGATCGATTCTTCGTGAGTATTTTGCAACAAAGCAGATCGTCTCGGGGCTGGATCCATCGAATCCGGCGGATGCCCCTCTCATTAAGACGGCCCGGGAAACTGTTGAAAAACTCAGCCCTGCTGCACATGATGCAGTATTGAGTCTCTTTTATGAGGGAAGATTCTCAGACTTAAGAATGGGCGTAGAACCGGTTATCCGACAGATGAGGCGCTTTGAAAGAATTCTTGATGAGGCCGGCGAAATCCTTCTTCAAGAACGATATCCCGGATACAGGGAGATTGCACCCAGAAAAGTATCCCCCTTGCCCATGTTATATCAGCGCCTGATTAATGAGTTTATCTTTCCGGGCAGCATCAGCCTTCGGGAGGCGCATTCGCGCGGATTAAATGATGCAATAGAGGGTCTTGCCGTGCCGTTAGGACTTGTGGAATTACGGGCGGGCTCATATATTTTTATACCGGATCATGAAAACCATCCCCTGCTTTCAACCGTATTCGGTCTGATCAGCAGCGCGGGTGAGACAAAGCTTTTGGACGTACTCCATTCCCTGCAAACCGGAAGGTTTGGGCTTCCTGAAGATACTGTATATTTTCTCTTCGCAGCCCTTGCTTTTGGCGGGTTAATAACGCTTCTTAAAAATGGCAGGGCAATGCCTTTAGAATTTCTCAAACTTCTAAAAATTAAAAGCGCGGATGCACTGGCTCCGGGAGAAGTCATCGGGAAATACGACCGGGAAACGCTTCTTAATGAGTGTACATTTCTTTCTCCGGCTGATCGTTGGGAATCTTTCGGCTTGAGGCAGCAGCGCGAAGCCTGGCAGTCTGTTGTCAAATTTCGTGACTGGGCGGTAAGAACCGTTTCTGAGGTGGCAAAACGTCTTTCTGCTTTTTCAGAATTTTCCGCATTTGAAGCCTTTGACCTGGGCGCATTAAATTCCCGTCTTAATGCGTTAATCTCCCTTTCCGAAGAAATCAAAGTTTCTTATCCTGCCCGTGAAGGTTTGGAGCGTTTTCTCAAAGCGTGGCGGGATCATGGCCTTACTTCACATGATATTGAGTTTATCAAGAAAATAAAAAAGTTTCTGGTCCGGCAGGCGGAACAATTCGTCTTTGTGAATCATTATGTTCAACACACCGCCGTTGATCGTGCCTGTCGTGAAGAGACTGGTATTGCAGCGCTTAAACGCACGGTAATGCGGCTGCTGGATAATCCAGACGACTTGGTAATGGCTGATGATTCTTCTCGGTTACAGGATGCATTTGATCGATTTCGGAAGGCCTATGCCGATTATTACTTCAAAAAGCACAACGAGCATTACACTCATTTTGCCGGAAAGCCGCTTTCTAAATTTGCCAAAAGAGCCATCGTGTTATTAAAACGGCTTGCCTCCATTGAAATTCTGGACCGGCCCCCGGGTCTGGAGGGTCTTTTTCGTAAACTGGAAGCTCCCAAAGTTGAAGTGTGTAAAAGAAATCTTTTAGAAGAATTGATGCGCTCACCGGTATGCAATTGTGCTTTTATTCCGGGTGAAACCCTCAAACCTCTCAAAGAAGAGGGCCGTGAGAAGATAATTGAAAAATATCTAAGGGAATACCTTGTTATTCTGAAAAATCCCAGGGTAAGAGAAGCCATTTCAGCCCGGATTTTTGCCCTTGCGGATGCCGACCCGGATAAGGTTAAACGGCTGAAAAGCTTACTTACGCTTTTAGAGGATGAGCGTTCTTCAGCTTCGGTTCTTCTTGACCTGATGGATGATACAACTGCTCAAGAAATTTCAAAGGCTCTGGCAGGCCGGGTTAAGATTGAAAAGCGGGGATTAAAAGACCTGTATTCCCATCTGGGCGGCAGAAGGCTGGCACCGAACCAGGTTAGTGAAATTGTAAAGCAGTGGGTAAGTGCATCCGGCGAAAACACGGTGATTGCCATCCAGGATGATCGTGATATTTCAACCGGGGAAAGGATGTTTCCCCTTTCCTGGTGGTCTATGATGCATCCGGCTCTTTTTAAAAAAGATGTGTGCATGAACGTCCGTGAAGTGGAGAATGCGTTAGAGCTGCAATTTCCTTCCCAAAACCTGAAAGATGCGCTTAACCGTTTGGATAATCCGGATCTTTTGGCCTTTATTCAAAACGAGCCTTTTCATTCCAATGCCGTTCGCATGGCATGGCTTTTATTTGCCGAGCGAATTCTTTCTCAGGCGAACTGGCAGGAACCGGATGATCCGGATCATACCGGAATCTACTCCCATCATGTTGATCCGCAAGTTGCCAGGGAGATCACCGGGCGATTAACTGTGCTAAAAAGCATTGCGTCACTCTGGAATGACACGTTTCCCGATTTGCTTCGTGTGCGGATATTCCTTTCTCAGATACTGGTCGATTCCTGGTGCACAAAGGAACTACGTTCCCTTGTCAATCAGAACCTGCAAGTAGTCGCGGAAAAAGGGAAAGAGTGGCTTGATATGCTGTCTCCGGTTGAGCCTGTAATTTTAGAGGACAATCCCATTGTGGTGATTCTTGACGGTGTTTCTCCGGATGTATGGCTTGAGACAATGGCCGGCCTGAGATGTGATATCGATAAAACCACGCTTTCATGGCATCTTCTTGAAGCGGTTCCCAAAACGGGGCCTGCGATTTCTGCTCTATTCGGATTTTTCGGTGATGCCATGGATGAATTCGATTCACGGGATATCCCGTATTATCACCTTAAAGGGAACGAAATCCATGGACTTGAGGACCTTCTTCCTCCCTTTGAATCTGACAAACCTGCTGTGATCAGGATTTCTCTGGTTGATGAGGGCGCCCACTCCGCCTTATTGCGGCTGGCCGAAATGCCCGTAGCGGTTTGCAGATTTCTTGAAAATGAATTGCCCAGGCTGCAAAAAATATGTACTACGCAAAAACGAAGACTGATTTTGACAGCAGATCACGGTCTTTCTCTTACCCGGACCGGCCTTTCTCACGGAGAAGGCGGGGTGTTTGAACGGGCAATATTTCGTGTTGAATGGGGAATGGGTTGATTTATTAGCTGAATGTCTTTCTTAATACAATACCTGAAATCAAAATATTCTTTTCTTTTTTGAACAGCGTAGTCCTTTTCTTTCATGAGGTTTCTTGAAAAAAGCAATTTTCCATCCGGATATTTATTCAGAAAGCTTATAATTACTATATATTGTATTATTTTTTATTTGACATACAAGTCAGGTTATCCTATAAGATTTTTAACAATGATTTTTCATGTGTTGCAAAAAGAGGTTGAACCTAAAAAGTTTTTAGAAGTCGATCAAAATGAAAAAGTTGTTAGTAATTACTTCCATCATATTATTAACATTTGTAACGGCTAATTTATTATCCTTTTCTTTCAACTATAAGGTGAAAGGAATTGCACATGCTGTGGAAAATACCTTCGACAATTTATCAGTCAGGTTCTTGCCTGGAAAATATATATCACAAGAGAGCTATTATGCCGGAAAGCAAGATACGCCACCTCCATTACCAGAGCCTTTTAAAATGTTTCTTTTAGGCCTTGGTTTTATAGGTCTTGCGGTTTTTGGACGTAAAAGATTCAAAAATTAGTTTGCCATAAGGTCCCTCCTATTTTTCGTTCGGGCACCAAATGATAGCCGTCTGCCTCGTTTTCCGGGACAGATGGCTATTTTGATTAATGTTTGTCACTGTTCTTGGATTTCTACCTCAACACAAAGGTAATAAAAACAATGCTCTTATTTCCTCCTTTTGAAGCCGGGAAATGCAGCTTTTTGAGTTCTTGAAGCATGCAGCGTTTAAACTCCTTCTCTTTCCTGGCGCCTTTATCCGGATGAACTTTGGTGACGCGACCGGCAGGATCTATAACCATTTTGAATACAACCTTTCCTTTTAAGTCAGGTTGTTTTTCCAACGTCTGTCGAAAACAGATGTTGAACGAGCGGATATGTTTTTTCAAAAGTTCCCGGATGGATTTTTCCGACAAATCTCCGGTTACGATAACCTCTCCCAGTTCAATGGTATTTTTATCATGGTCAGAGGCGTCAATTTCCGGTTCACATGCCAAACGGTCCTCTTTTTTGTATTCAAGGCTTTCTTCCATTACCTTGCCTTTGAATCCAAATAAAGAAGGAGCGGCGGCAAAGGAAGATGTGGATTTTCTGACCAAAGAGCGATTTCCTGCCACCGCATAGTCAGAAACGCCCTGGGGGAGTGGAAGCGGCTGTTTGACGGTTACCGCCTGTCCATCCTGGAGCCGAATCTGAGTGTCCACGGCAACAAATGAGGTGTAGGCGGTCAACAGGTTATAGGAGAGTCCCAGGCGGGTTACCTCTTTGATCCGATCATCCTGTTTTCCGAGTTTATTGTAGTCGGATAAAAGGGCGATCCGGTGCCGTGCCCACAGATAACGCAGGGCCGAGTTTGTCTGCAAAGGCGTTATCCCGGAAACACCCACTTTTTTCGAAAAGGAGTGTTCTCCGGTGTAACCCTGTAAAGAGATACTGCCCCGGGGACTGCCGCGCCATTTGCCGAACACAATCACGGGCCGGTCAGCCAGTACGTCGGGAATACCGGGAGGTTCCACATCGTAAACCTTAAAGCGGCCGAAGTCGACCTTGATTCCCGTTAACACCGGAGACTCAATGAGCTTTCTGAATCTGCTCGCTTTTTCGGGCGCTTGTTCAGATTTTGTAATTACAAAGGGCTCTCCCATTCCCACTCTTGCCATACCTTCAATCAAATGGCGGTTGACGCTTGATCCGATTCCGAAGGTAAACATGTTTGCCCGGCCCAGATTGTTCCGGATCAGGTCAAAGGTTTGTTCTTCAACCGAGACATACCCGTCGGTGGCAATGACAATGCTTCGAGAGAATCCTTCAATTTTTGGCAAGGAAAGCGCTCTTTTTAGTGCCGGTAACAGCCTTGTTCCGCCGCCTCCACGCTGTTGTTCAATGGTGTTTATGGCCCGCGTGATGTTTTGCGGACTTGCCGGCAAGGAGTGTTCCGACATCAGTTGGGAGCCACCGGCAAACAGCAGAACATTGAATTTATCTGTGGGACGCAGGTTGCCGATTAAGTCTTTAAGAAGCTTTTTGGATATATTCAGCGGGAAACCGTGCATGGACCCCGATACGTCTACGATGAATATATATTCACGGGGCGGAATCTGGTTTTTGGCGACTCTTTTGGGAGGCTGCATCATAAGCAAGAAAAAGTTTTCATCCTTCCCCTCAAAAAGAAGGAGCCCGGTTTCAATCTTGCTGCCGGCGAGTCGATATTTCAAAATGAAATCCCGGTTGCCGCCGTGTTTTTCGGATTGGTCGAGATTAACAGTGGCAAAGGCAGACCCCTTGTAATTGATGCCGGTCTTATGTGACGCGCAGGTGATGTCTTGAATCGGGAGGCCTGCGGCAATATCCACGCTAATATTAAACGTATAGGTCGGCGGTTCTCCCTGGTGGAGATACGGATTTGCCGTCCACATATCAGACGACCCGGTTTCATCAGCCTGCTGGTCCACGTAGCGGGGCCCGACAACCGTGGGATAGACAAACTCGTAAACAGTATCAGTGGGTACCAGCAGTTCGGTATAATTAAGCTCTACTTTGATGATATCAGAGGGCAAAATGTTGGCCACATTCATCTGAAAAACATTGGGTCTGTGCTGTTCTAAAAGAGATGCACTTTTTCCCGCCTGTTTTGCCTGATTGTATTCCTGCCGTGCCTGTTCACGCTTGCGTATCTTTGCCGTGACGGTTCGCTCTCCGATGGTCATTTTCATTCCGTAAACCGCAGCCCTTGTGGATGCCGGAAATACATAGACGGCTTCCAACGGCTTATTGCCTTCATTTTTATAGACCTGTGTTACTGTGACATCAGCAATGACCCCTGAAATATTGACGTGAGCTTGT
>JAYEFV010000354.1:0-10246 GCA_034658755.1 Thermodesulfobacteriota bacterium
TACAATTTAGCGTCAGGTTACCGCGTGGCCGACGGCTATTATTATCACATGGGCCACAATTGGGCTCGTTTCGATCATGGGGGACGACTCAGAGTCGGATTTGATGATTTCCTGGTGAAGTTATTCGGTGGATTGCAATTTCTCGCCCTTCCGCCTCTGGGGACCACCCTGACAAAAGATCAGGTCGGTTTGACGTTCGGTCGAGGAGATCATAAAGCTGCAGCCCTGACCCCTGTAACCGGTACGGTTCTGGCGGTAAACCACAAGGTCCGGGAGCATCCCGAAATCACCCATGAGGATCCTTACCATGAGGGGTGGCTATATATACTGGAACCTGATATGCCGAAAAAAAATCTAAAGGGACTCTATTATGGCAATGAGGGCATTCAGTGGATGGAACAAGAGAGCCAGAAACTGTTGAATCTCATGGGACCGGAATATGAACAACTGGCAGCAACAGGTGGTCAGCCCATTGGCGACGTGTTCGGTAATTTTCCTGAGCTCGGATGGGATTTACTGGCGAAAACGTTCCTTAGAACCGAGAAGATTTAAAGGGATTTTATCAAGTTTTTTTAGCGATTTTTCATTATCGGACTGGCGAAGAAGACGATCTTTAAGAAAAGTTGAGCAGTACCTGCAAAGATTAATGGGTGTCTCATCCAGGTCTTGGATATCTCCAGAGAAATGCATGAGACACCTTCTTTCCTGGCAATGGATAAGATTGAAAAGATGGCCTAATTCATGAAGAGCAACTTTCGCCACTCTTTCATAAATGAGTGAAGATGGGGAGGGAGAGCCATCTTGATTCTTGCCCAGTCTGAACAGCGAGACCAGTGCGAATTTTCCCCCCTGTTTTGCCTCGCCGAAGACGTGAGTAAAAATGGGAATAAAGAGGTCCAGATTAAGAACACCGATGATCTTGTCATAATCTTTAAACCTCATAGACTCAAATGCCTTGAGAATAATGCCCGCATTGTACTGAAACCGTCTTTCATCAAAAGCATATTCAGGATGTTCCATCGGGGGCAGGATCTGTACGGAAAGTTTATAATAGCCAGAGATATGGGCCGCTATGACCTTCAAGGCAATTTCGGGAACTTCTCCAAGAGGAACCACTCCGACCGGTTTTTTCTGTGAACTCATAAAAAATTCGGGCTAATCCCTCCTTTCCAAATTAAACCGTTTAATCTTTTTATGCAAGGTAACACGGTTGATTTCCAGGGCTTTGGATGCCTGAGTCACATTCCAGTCGTATTCTTCAAGTATCTGTTGAATATGATGCTTTTCAACTTCTTGCAGGGACAGAGGCCTTGATAAGGGGGCGGGAGAAGACCGAAGGAAAGCAAAATCCTTAATTCCGAGTGTCCGGGATTGGGAAAGCACCAAAGCTCTTTCAACGGCATTTTCCAATTCCCTGACATTTCCCGGCCAGTCGTAGTGTTTTAAGAGTTCCATTGCATCACGGGTGACGCGATCGACCTGTTTTGTGGTTTCATGTCCGTACTTTTCAAGAAAATGCTGAATTAATAAAGGAATGTCCTCCTTTCTTTTCTTTAGCGGAGGGATGTCAATCATGATTACATTAATGCGGTAAAAAAAATCCTCTCTGAAAGAGCCGTCGGTAATTCCTTTCCCCAAATCTTGGCTGGTGGCTGAAATTAGTCGAAAATCTACATCAACAGGCTCTCTGCTCCCGATACTGGTTATCTTCTTTTCTTCCAGAACACGCAGCAGATTGATCTGCATTTTTGGGCTGATCTCTCCAATTTCGTCGAGAAAAAGGGTGCCCCCTGAAACCACTTCCAAAAAACCCTTACGGGCATGGGTTGCTCCGGTGAAAACCCCTTTCTGATGCCCAAAAAGTTCACTTTCCAGCAGGGTGTCCGGTAGCGCACCACAGTTGAGCGCAATAAAGGGGAGATGGGCTCGGAGGCTTTTTGCATGTATGGCTTTTGCAACCAACTCTTTCCCTGTACCGGTTTCCCCGATCAACAAAATAGAAGAGTCGCTCTGGGCAACCTCCGGAATCAGCTTGAAAATATCTTCCATTGGAGGAGACTGTCCGATAATGTTATCAAACCTGGTAATTTTCTCCAAACGCCCTTTCAGATAGTTGTGCTCGAATAAAAGTTTCTTTTGATGCGATATTCTCTCCATTACAAGGGGAAGTTGATCCGGCTTGAAGGGCTTGAGCAGGTAGTCGCTGGCCCCGATTCGCATGGCTTTTATCGCCGATTCAATGGATCCGTATGCCGTGATGATGATAACGATGGTATCAGGATATTCTGTCTTTACCTTTTCCAGCAGTTCTATGCCATCCATTTCGGGCATCTTTATATCCACAAACAAAAGCTGAAAAGGGTACTTTTCCAATTTATCCAAAGCCTCAAAGCCCGATGAAGCAGTTTCCACCACATGGCCATATTTTTTAAACCAGTGGAAAAGGGATTCCCGGACGATTTCTTCATCATCCACAACCATGATGCTCAACTTTTCATCCATAGTCTTCCTCCATCACATGACACAAGAGGTTACCGGGTGGGGAAATCCAAGACAAATGAAGTCCCCTCCCCTACCTTGCTGTTTATTTTGATATTACCCCCATGATTTTTTGTGATGCCATAGACGATAGACAATCCAAGTCCTATGGCTTTCCCCGCTTCCTTAGTGGTGAAAAATGGATCAAAAATATGATCAAGGATTTCTTCAGGGATTCCATATCCTGTGTCCCGGATTTCTATACAAGCTTTTTTTTTGGCTTTGTCCTGTTTGGAAAGAACGCGCAGTTGCCCTCCCTCTGGCATGGCAGAGATGGCGTTGAAAATCAGGTTTAGAAAGCATTGCTGCAATTGGTTGGCATCTCCCTTTACGATAAAAAGTTTTGGAGATAGTTTGGCAGTCAGTTGAATATTTTGTAGTTTCATCTTGTGGCGGGTTAATGTTAAGACTGCCTCGAGAACTTCGTTTAGATCTATTTCCTTATATTCCAGGTCCTTATGCTCCAAAGTATATTCGCGGGAAAACGAAAGAAGCCCGGAAACGATGTTGCCACAGCGTTCCAGTTCTTTGGACATGAGAGAAAGATGTTTTTTAAACTGTTCCAGGGCCTTAGAACTCGGGTCACCTTCATTCAGGACTTCCTGCATTAAATGGCTGAACGTCAATAACCCCTGAATGGGATTGTTAATTTCGTGAGCGCAACTGGCTGCCAGTTTGCCCAGAGAGATCATGCGATCTTCCTGAATCAGTTTTTGAAAATCAGACTTTAATTCCTTGACCCGCTTTTCCCATCGATGTGACAATTCCTTTGTAATATCCCTAAATATCTCAATAACCTGAAAGATTTCACTGCTTTCATTTCTTAAAGGATAAGTGACGATATTGTAGAAGGAAGGTCGATCTCCCGAACCGGGATACTCGTGCAGGACGTAAGAAGATATGCCTGTTCTCAAAGTTTCCACCATGGGGCATTTCATCTCGGGCTTGCAACTCGAACAGGGTGCATTGAATCCATAAGAGATTTTGTAACAGTGTGCTCCGATAACCTCTTCTTTGGCCTTGTTGACCATCTTTAAATAGGCTTCATTTGTTTCAACAATTGTAAAATCTGTATTCAAAACCAGAATGGCAGCAGTGCTTTGCTGGATAAGAAATTCTGAAAACATCTTTTCAACGATCAATTCATGCTCTGTTAACTGCAGGCGCTTATCAATGTCGAAAAGGTTTCTCAATAACCTACCAATGTTGTGTTCAATAACACCAACGCCTTTGGGTCTGAGGCGTATTATTTCGAGCAGGACCTCTTGGCTGCCTGTCAGCTCGATGATGCTGTCGAGCTCTTTGATCTTAAAAAGATCCCGAAAGTTAGTTGTGGTATATATTCCCAGCTCTTTGGCCAGAACAAAGCCTTCAGCCTTCGGGTTAATGTCGCCGACACCGACGATGTTAATGTCCATAAAAGGAAAGCGTTCTTCATAGAGAATCTCTATGAAATATTTACACGCGCTGCCTCCGCCCACGATCGCCAGATTAATGGTATGGGCAATTACATTAGTCAAAAAAGGCAATTTTCCCGAATGATATCTTCTCTTTTTATTTTTTGCTTTCATGGTTCAATTTATACCGCTTAATTTCTAACCGGTCAAGCCGAAACCAATTTGTCCATTATTTTAACATTCCGGAATTTTATGAATTCTGTTTATCTTTTGCCTGAAACCCGTAACAGGTAACACCGAGAAGTTGTCTAACCTTCTTGCAACTATCCGAAAATATCACTTTTTGTCGTGGTAAAAATGTGAATACTCGGTTGACTTCCGATGAAGGATATGATTTCTTATTAAGGAGATTGGCGAAACTTGACGGTCTCGTAAAAAGTCAGGAATTCGCTTTTGTCGTCATTCCGGCGAAAGCCGGAATCCAGTAAATTCAATTATTTCTGGATGCCGGATCAAGTCCGGCATGACGGTTTTGGGACTTTTTACGAGTTCGTCAATATTGGGTTCTAGGCCTCCGGCTCGGAGAGTCTACGGCTCAGAGAAAAAATGGAAAATTGGGTTATTGTAAAATTCCTCTTCACGGGAATTAAACAGAGGAATATCATCTTTTTAAAATCAGCATTCCAACTTCAATAAAAAAAAGCCCCTCCAAAAAGGAGAGGCTTTTTTAGAAGTTATTTGTATAATTAAAAATCAGAGTTCAAGCCATGAATCCGAGTAAAGGGATCTTCCGAGAATCACCTTGGTCGTCTTGGCATAATCCTGCATCTCTTTTGAAAGACTTGCCATATCCGGTTCATCGCCGTCCATTATACCGTAAATCAAATCCACGATATCCTGGCGCTCGCCCCTTGCAATGGATATCAACTGGTCATCAAGCGGATCGGCAATCACCGATTCCATGCTGTTTTTCTGAAGCATGACCATGTATGTCTGATTAAGAATCGGTCGCAGATGGTCGGGCGGGCCGTTGGATATGTTTGACAGCCCGCAGGTACTCTTGGCACCCGGAGCGATATCCTGGAGCATCCCCTGAAAATCCATCAGGCTGATGGCCTGGGGCTGCTGGATGTTAACCGGAGTTACGATACCGTCCACCCAGATTTTTTCATTTGGAATGCCGGCTTCATTGGCAAAATATAAAAGTTCAACTGCCAGGGCAGCACGTTCATTTTCATCCCGCGGCAATCCTTCCGGGCCCCACAGCAGAGCGACAAAATCCGCATTGTGCTCGGCAGCAATAGGAACCATCTTTTCATACCGCTCGGGTCTGCACATAATGGAATTGATAATGGGTGTCAGCTTGCAGACTTTTAGCGCAGCTTCGATGGCGGCAATGTTGGATGTATCCAATACCAGCGGTATATCATCAACCACTTCCTGAACCGTCTCAACCACCCAGGGCATCAATTCGTGGCCGTCTTTTTTTGCAGGACCGAGGTTGATGTCTATAAAATCCATCCCTTTTCCCTTTTGAAAAAGGGCCTCCTCCTGGATCGGTTTGGGGTCACGCTCCTTGAATGCCCTGCCGATCTTTGTAGATATTACATTCAAACTTTCACCTAAAAGTAACATACACCCTCCCTTCTTTATCTATAACTTCCTTATGTTACCGGGACATGCCCCCGCTATAAAACCTTATTTGTCATTTGCCAGTAGTCACCTGTCATTTGTTCCTCTGGCAAATCATTATCGGCAAACAACTAATGATTTATAAGCAGGATGAATAATATTCTATCCATCCTGCTTTTTACACCATATTATAGTGACTTTAATAATTTCGGAATATGGGCGGCCTCTCTTGGACCCACGGTAATGGTCCAGTCCGGCAATTCTTCCTCCATATCTCCGGCAATAGCGGCTGCATAGCCGGGAATAATCACATTTGTATGTTTGACTTTATCCGCTATACCGCATTTTTTAACGAACATGCCCACGTCATCACCGGAAAATTTTCCGGCTGCCCAGGCTGTCATTACGGACAAACCTTCGGAATCCTTGATGAGCAGGTAGGACGGAACCCTGCTCCCTTCAATCTCGCCGGACACGATAAAGTAAGTCAGGGCAAAATTGGTGGTGACCAAAACCGGAGAATTTTCATCAGGATTATTAATTTCATAGATGCCCTCATCCACGGTCATGGGCCTCTGGGGATCAGTGAAGATATTCAGCCGTTCAAGCAGCAACGGGAAAATACTTTCACCGGTAAAATCGGAAAGAACCGTAATGCCGCCATACTTGGCGATATGCATGGCAGCGATCAAAGTTTCCACATCCAGGTTTGAAGCCATCTCACACGGGAACGTAATCGTGGGAAATCCTAAGGATCGATTCCCGGACTTCAGGGCTGCACGCCGAATGACCACCTGGTCTTCAAAGGACTGCTTGATCTCTCTGGATCCCGGATCGATCACAAGATCTTTGATACCCATTTGGGTGAGCTTGTCGGTTAAGGGAATAAGCCCTTCAACAGAATCGGCCTTTACCGCCAGGGGCAGATCGTTATCTTTGGCAAGCGCGCCGAAATCATCAATATTCCCTTCTGTAGCAGCATATATCAAAGGTCTTTTAACTTTGCAGGCATCTATGCCTGCCGCCATTACCCCGGCATCTTCTGACATCAAAACCAGGTTAAACTCCGAGGTTTCTGCAATGGTTTTGGCCGTATTGGCAAAGGCATCTTTATCACCGCCCACATCTTTTACGGCCACAAGCTCGGGCCTGAGATTAAAACCGACTCTTTCGAACTGGAAAGCGTTCCATGCCTTTAGCTTGCCTTCAAGATCTGACTGGGCAATGTCGGAACCCACCAGGGCTCCGATAGGAGTCGGGCTGAAAAAAGTTTTTTCATGACGGTACATAACGGTTTCACCGCCTGCTTTAGTCTTTCTGACACCTTTTCCAAGGGCAACAGGCCGGATGGGGGGTGCTGAAGCTTCGGAAAGCTGTTCCCTGGCCTCGTCAGATACATATGGACAGGCGTCGAGTTCAGCCTTGCCTGATGCCAGATTCATGGCAAATGCAAGGCAGGTGGGAACACCACACTCCTTGCAGTTGGTCTTAGGCAGAAGTTTAAAAATCTGGATACCGGTTAATGCCATAATTGTCTCCTTGTTCTAATTCACACGTTTTAAGTTTTAAGTCTTAACTTCTTAAATTTTGCCACTAAAACACCAAGGCACGAAAAAAAATAATAAATATATCCTTTGTGTCTTTGTGCCTTTGTGGCAAATTACTCAGCTAATTAAGTGTGAAGTGCCTAAAGTGATCTAAAGTGCCTAAAGTTAAGGAATACTGCCAATTTATAAAAGACGGAGCAAGGTGACTCCTTAACTTTAGTTCACTTCAAACTTTGACGGCTTCGTAAAAAGTCCCAACACCGTCATGCCGGACTTGATCCGGCATCCAGAACTTATTGAAATTACTGGATTCCGGCTTTCGCCGGAATGACGATTCCAAGAGATTTTCGACTTTTTACGAGTTCATCAAACTTTAGCTCACTTGTAATTTTCCGGTTTGTCCGGTTTAAAGTTTTAGGATTAAAGGAGCGGGATCTGATCCCGCTCCAGTTGCTTTGAATCTACTTATTATTCCAACATCGGATCCATTGATAGAGCCGGATGACCAACTTTTTCGAGGAAAGGCATAATCTCTTCCTCTGTGATCCCCACGGTCTCGTCGGCGATTTTATCATACAGGTCGGGAACACCCATTTCTGCACCACGCTTTTCAATTCGCTCTTTAATCTCTTCTTTCAGAATCTTGGGCATCCAGATCATTCGCAAAAGACCGCCATCGCCCAGGATGAATTTTCGCTGGGTAATATTGTACTTGGAATGGCCAACAAAACCGGGCGAAGATTGGCCGCCGCCCATAACGCCGGCCAGGGTGGTAAATTTCATACCGCAGGGCGTCTCACCCGAATAGTCCCTACCCACGGTCATGATACCATTGCAGGATGGGAGCAAAGCTGCAATGCATTCACAGCACCCGCAGGTGGTCATGGGTTCGTGCACTATGGAGTAAAAGTTGTAATGGCTTACATTACCCCTGGAGGCTTTATAAACAAAATCATTGATACCTTTCCACTGGCCCAGCTTGGGATCAAGGCATTCGCCCTTTTCGATAGGCTGGTTAGGTCCGGTGGGGTTTATTTCATAAGATGCCTTGCAATCCATCCAGTTATAAGCACCACAAAGACCGGTTCGCTCGGGACTTACCGTACAGACATGGTTGGGAGCAAAGGACTGGCACAGGGTACAGGAGTAATAGATCTCCTCTGCCTCGTCGGTCATGTTCTCAACCCGTTCATCCCTCTTTTTGTAGTCTTCTCTGGCCCTTTTGGTCAACGCATCAACATCCTTTTTCTTGGTGTACAAAGTGACCTGCACCTTGTCCAGAATATTTTCAAAATCCTGATGGAACTTGGCATGAAGGACAACGCCGATATCCTTTAAGGTAAAACCCTTTTCCTTGGCAGCCTTGCTTATACGAATCCAGGAAATATCCCGCTGGCCGATATGCATGACTCCCTGAATATAGTTTATCAGGTGGTGGATCTGACGCTCCAGGATCGGTTCGAAATCATCCTGGAATTCACGACCGGCAACCTGAATATAAATACCGAGCGGAAAGGTATCGCCCTCTTTAAGATCGGTAATATCAGGTCCGATAATCTCGATCTTGCCATCGTCGATCTCTTTCATTTCAGCCTTTTTGCAGAGCTCGGTACACAGGGTCTTTCCACCGCCACACTGACAATGCAGATCCTTGCCCCTGACCCGTTCTCCTTCATAGGCCGGGCCGAATGACAGAGGAATATCGATTTCCGTAATATGGACCTTGAGCCCTCTGGTCTCAATAGATTTCTGGCAGATTTCATCATGGGGCACATTTGTAACAAGATGTTCGTATGTGCAAATTCCTGTTGGAAGCACTTGCGGAATGTCTGTATCACAGATTACCGGGAATCCCCAGTTGAGGACACCCCCTGCAACTGCGGCCCAATCGGTACCCACATCGCCCAATGCGTTTGCAAAGGCAAAGATCCGTTCCTTGTTATACAAAAGAACCTTTTTATAGTCGCCGGGTGTAATATTCTGGAATATCAGGGGCACCCTGTTTGCAAAACCGGCTGCAAACACTGCAGAGGAAATGTCCGGACCGAACGGTACCAGCCTTGTACCCCACCCAAGCTGAATACCTGCCTCTATAAGCTGTTCTGTGACACAGGTTCCATTATGATTGGCTGCAAACCATGTATACAGACTCTTTTGCTGATATTCCTCTACAATGGACTTTGCAATTTCAGGAGTGGGAGCGGAACCAAGAAGAACCGCAAAGCCGGGCGCTGAGCCGTCCACAAATTCAACGCCTCTTTTTCTTAAAATCACATCATCCGCAGCGCCAAGCCAAATTTTCCCTGCATCGACATCTATTTCCTCTGACCCGGCAAGATAAAAATCCGGTTCTTTCAGATAACGGAGGGCTTCTTTTACCTCAAAAGCCAGAATGGCCGCCAATCCGGCATCCAGAAGAGGGCCAAGATATGGCAGGTGGTTTATGGCTTTAATGTGAGGCGGCAAAAGGCCGCGACAAAATTCAAGTGGCGCCTTCATATCTTCAAGAGTTTCCACTTTCATTCCAAGAAGGGAATAAATAACCGGCAGATAATAGGCGGTGTTGGGAAATCCAACCTTTGTAGCCGCATCATAGGTTTCAAGTGCCTTCTGATATTCTCCTTCAACCATTGACACAATATTATAGCCGCCTTGTATGACAGCAAATGCTACTAATTTCGACATACTTTCCTCCTTCGTTGAGGATTTATTCTAACCTCAGTTATAATAATGCAATATATTATGCCTCCAGTGCCTGGCGATCGGCCATATCCATGAGCACCCTTTCCCTTGCCTTGTCAATGCCCAGGGCTTTGCGCTTTTTGTCGATATGGTTAATCATCAGCCAGGCATGTTTGATCGGATCCGGCTCAATATCCCACATGCCGCCGTAAATATTTTCCAGCTCCTTGCAAATATAATCATGGAACACAGGAGCGCCGGAAGTGGGCAGAGTGACACCAAAAACCGTGTACACACCGGATACCACAAAATAATGGCCGATACTGATGGCCTTTTCACTCATCCACTCGGGCGCGCTTCCTGCTGCGGGCAGATCAGAAATGTCATTTCCAAGTCCCCCGGCCTTTACCACTTCAGTGGCAGCCAGCAGGATGCGGCTGTTGTCAACAC
>JAYEFV010000355.1:0-2514 GCA_034658755.1 Thermodesulfobacteriota bacterium
TAGGATGCCCCAGTGCAACGCTCCCACCGTTTACGTTGACCTTTGCATGATCCAGACCAAGTTCCCGCAGCACCGCCACAGTAGAACCGCTGAACGCTTCATTGATCTCAAAAAGGTCCACGTCATCTATGGAGATTCCTTCTTTTTTCAAACACTTGGGGATAGCCCAGATTGGCGCTGCAAGAAGGTCTTTCAAGTCTACACCGTATGCTGCCTGGGCGCCGATATTTGCTATGATGTTACACGCCATTTCTTTTGCTTTGTCTTTGGACATTACGACCACCGCTGCAGCACCGTCACTAACGATGGATGCATTGCCGATAGTCCCTTTTCCGTTCTTTTGAAACACGGGCTTCATCTTTGAAAGGGTTTCCAAAGGGGTTTCCCGGGGACACTCATCCTGATCAAAGACCACAGGGTCGCCCTTTCGCCGGGGGATTTTAACCGGAACAATTTCATCTTTGAACCTGCCGGAGCTTATGGCTTCAAGGGTCCGGCCGTAGGATTCGGCGGCATAATGATCCTGGTCTTGGCGGCTGATATTATATTTTTCCGAACTCAGCTCATTGGTAATGCCCATATGAAAGTCGTTAACAATATCCCAGATTCCGTCATGTATCATGTGATCTTCGATGTTGCCCGGACCCATGCGATATCCAAAGCGAGCCTTTTCAAGATAATATGGCGCCATGCTCATGCTTTCCATGCCTCCCGCGACCACAACATCCGCATCCCCCACCTGAATGGCCTGTGCAGCCAGCATCACCGACTTTAAGGCCGAACCGCAAACCTTATTGACGGTGAGACATTCAACCTCCCAGGGCATTCCCGCCTTGATTGCTGCCTGCCTGGCAGGATTTTGGCCATAGCCGCACGGCAGAGCCATTCCCATGATCACTTCATTCACATCATCTTTGCTTATGTGTGCCCGTTCAACCGCCGCTTCAATCACAACGGCTCCCAGTTGGGTCGCGCCGATGGTTCCCAGTGAACCGTTAAAGTTTCCAATCGGCGTTCGCACTGCACTTACGATCACTGCTTCTTTCATTCTGTTTTTCCTCCAATTTCTATTAAACAAGTTTCCAGTTAATAAATGAGGGATTTATTCGACGAGCAAGGCCGCACAAGAGTTTTCGACCGAGGCATACTAATAGTATGTTGAGGGCGAAAACTCGCGGAGAACGCTGCTAATCGGAGAAAGAACCATTTATTAGCTGGAAAATCTACATGTTGCGCCGATATTGCCCCCCCACATCATACAACGCCTGTGTAATTTGACCTAATGTGCATACCTTGACCGTTTCCATAAGTTCGGAAAATATATTGTCTCCGGACAACGCTGCTTTTTGAAGGCGTTCAAGTGCCCCGGGTGCATGTTTTTCATTCTGCTTCTTGAATGCAGCCAGGCGACGGAGTTGTGATTCCTTTTCGGCCCGGGTGGACCGGGACAGTTCAATACACTCGGCCATCTGCTCCATGTCGGCGTCAGGATCTCTGAAGGTGTTAACGCCAATGATCGGAAATTTTCCCGTATGTTTAAGGTTTTCATAATAAATCGATTCCTCCTGAATCTTGCTCCGCTGGTAACCGGTCTCCATGGCTCCCAGTACTCCGCCGCGTTCGGTAATCCTGTCGAATTCCGATAGGACCGCTTCTTCCACCAGCCGTGTCAACTCCTCAACAACAAAGCTGCCTTGGTTTAAATTTTCATTATTGGCAAGTCCCCACTCACGGTTAATGATCAACTGGATGGCCAGGGCCCGTCGGACAGACTCATTGCTCGGGGTGGTAATGGCTTCATCAAAGGCATTGGTGTGGAGACTGTTGCAGTTGTCATAAATTGCGCAAAGGGCCTGGAGTGTTGTCCGGATATCATTAAACTGGATATCCTGGCTGTGTAAAGAGCGTCCCGATGTCTGGACATGGTATTTTAGCATCTGGGATCGGACAGACCCGCCGTATTTATTTCTGATGGCAATGGACCAGATGCGTCTTGCCACCCTGCCGATAACCGTATATTCAGGATCCATGCCGTTGGAAAAGAAGAACGACAAATTGGGTGCAAAGCTGTCAATGGGCATGCCGCGGGAAAGATAATATTCTACATAGGTAAAGCCGTTGGCAAGGGTAAAAGCAAGCTGTGTGATCGGATTGGCGCCGGCTTCGGCAATGTGATATCCTGAAATGGAAACCGAATAGAAATTGCGGATATTGTTTTTTATGAAGTATTCCTGAATATCCCCCATCATTTTCAGTGCGAATTCAATGGAAAAAATACAGGTATTTTGCCCCTGATCCTCTTTTAGAATATCTGCCTGAATCGTGCCGCGAACATTGGGCAGAGTCATGGAACAAATGTCTTTGTATTCTTTTTCCGTGGGCGCCCTTCCTTTATCCGTGCAAAACGCGGTAACCTGCTGGTCGATGGCCGTGTTTAAGAACATGGCAAGCATTATGGGTGCAGGACCGTTTATGGTCATGGAAACAGATGTATTGGGCGCACAGAGATTGAAT
>JAYEFV010000356.1:0-2513 GCA_034658755.1 Thermodesulfobacteriota bacterium
GAGGCTGTCTGAGAATGAGATATTTTTTCCAAGATCAAGGAAGGCGAAAATTATAACCACAGGAATACATTTAAGTATTTCGAGGATTATAGTTTGAGCCTGTTGACAAATCCCGCTCATCGGGGACGTAGAGATTGGGGAAAATAGCCATTCTCGGACAGCCTCCTATCCCTCTGGACATCTCTGCTCTGTTGGTGACTAAACCCGGCAGCAGGCCAAAACTTTTTACCATCGGCATCACCATGATCCCCCTGAAAACTTCATTCTCCGCACCTTCTGGCTGCGTCTTCTCATGAGTCCCTCCAGAAGGCTGAGGCTATGTTATTGTTTTTACAACTGCTTATTGAAAATGGTTTACTTTTGACTTTTTAATCATAATATCTGGCCTTTGTTAAGTCAAATTCCAACATCATGCTGATCCGTTAGCTAGCCAGAGCTTAGTTTTGAATACATTATGGAGAAATAAAAAGTCAGAACTGTCAAATATTTGGCTTGTAACCCTGTAACATCACAATATATCAGGACATTCCGACTGTTCCCCCTTTTGCAAAGGGGGATTGAGGCCTGCCCTGGTGCGACTTGGTGAAAATATATCGTAACCTAGCGAAGCAGTTATGTTCGATCAGCCACTCTCGCAAAGTATCAAAGCCAGGTCTGGGCCAGGGGGGATTTTCTGGAATTATGTAACAGCCCATAGGATTTTGCGGATTCATTCTGTACTTCCTTAAGTCTCTTCAATTTTGATTGACTTTTCTGGCCTTTTTTCACTATAAATTTCCTAAACAACCGCTTTGTATCTGAACTTTAGCGGTTTTTAGTTTTTTGGTACGATAACACATGGTATTTAATGACGGATAACATTGCATAAATGATGATATCCAGATCCCTATAATCACTTGACTGCCAATAACAGCATCAACAGGATATCAAAATACACCTTTTAAAAGAACTTAAAAATCTTTCTGCGAAACTGGATCAGGCAGGTATCGACTATGCATTATGCGGATGATATTGAATATCTTAGGAGTATATCCAGTGAAGATTGATATGAGTTCTCATGCCGTTACAAAAAGGTTGAAAATGGTTAATCAGTTGAGATGTACTTGCCTTTCTCTTGCTGATTCCAGCGCAGGGAAAAAGATACGAAAACAGTTTTCAGCCAACACGTCGGTGCAGCGGGCCTCATATGCGCTCGGCCGCTGCCCTTATCGACGGGGCCGCCCGGAGTTTCGGATTGTCAAGGGTAAGGGAGACATCCCTGCGAACCATTAATCATAAAATCACAACTTGAAGAAAGGAGCAAAAAAATGAATACGACAGAATACCAATCTAAGCATTTTACAACGAGTGACGGTGTCCGGTTGAATTATTTGGAAGCGGGGTCAGGTAAACCACTCGTGCTGATTCACGGCTGGTCTCAATGCGCCGAGGAGTTTAAACATCAAATTGCGGGGTTGAGCAACCTCTACCACGTGATCGCCATCGATCAGCGCGGTCACGGTGAGTCTGAAAAGCCAGGTTTCGGCTATAAGATTTACCGGCTGTCCAAAGACCTGCGTGAACTACTTGTCTCCCTCGATCTGACCGATGTGACTGTGCTTGGACATTCCATGGGCTGTTCAGTGATCTGGGGTTATTGGGACCTGTTCGGTGCGGATCGGCTTGCCAAGATTATCCTTGTTGATGAACCGCCACATCTTACCTCGAACCCGGCCTGGACACCCTCTGAAACGGAGGCCGCCGGGCCTATTTTTTCACCCGAATCTGCCTATGACACGTGCAATGCGCTGGCAGGGGCCGAGGGCGAAGCGACCACACGCTCACTCATTGGCAGTATGTTGACAGAGAATTGCCCGGATGATGTCAAAGAATGGATCATGCAGTGCAACTTCCGTATGACCCGAAAGGACTCCTCCACCCTGATGTTGAATCACGCCTTTCAAGACTGGCGAGATGTGATCCCGCGTCTCACTCTCCCCACGCTCGTGATCGGTGGGCGTGTCAGTGCCGTGCCGTGGAAGTCCGTAGAGTGGATTGCCCATCAAATCAAGGGGGCACAGTTGGAAATCTTTGAAGAAGATGAAGGAGGTAACCATTTCATGTTCATCGAGAACTCTACCAAATTTAACAGGATTGTCGCAGAGTTTATCGGATAACGTAATAAAGTAGTTATCTTTCAAGGATCTCGGCGGGAGGTCACACCAGCATATGACGTCCCGCCGGATCAGAACCTTATCCAATCAAACCTTGGCAGACATCAGTGGTGCGGCCACAGCGTAGTATGGGCAGAAGAAAGCATGAATGGCCATGGCGAAATGGGGTCTCCACTTTAATTGCATAATGCCTGAAATTTCAGTATCGTATATCCAATATGGCATGAGATCAGATGTATTAGAACAAAATCAAGTTGGATATTGAAAACGTAAACCATTTAAACAACTTACCAATACAAGACTTTATTGTCCAAGTATTAATCTTCCCTTTTGGCTTAAATAATCTAATTTTTCACCTCA
>JAYEFV010000357.1:0-2504 GCA_034658755.1 Thermodesulfobacteriota bacterium
ATTTTATAATAACAGGCAAAAAGTCAAAATATGCTTTTCGAACCGAAGTCTCAAAATAGACTCGAACATTTTCGTTTATTGAATAGATTAAACGGCCTTCCGTAATAATATTTCCTATGATTACAAGGGGCAGGTTGTTTATAATCCTTACCTCTGCTCTTACTCCACTTCCAATTTTTGCGTCGATTTCCAAAGATAGAGATAATTCGAGTTCTAAATATTTTATATCCGATACGTCGTCAATATATACACCAATATCGAGATCGCTGAAGGGATGCACATTTCCAGTTGAATAACTCCCATAAAGGTAAGCAAATAATACAGGGCGGCTGCAAAAGATATCGGGAGCAATTGCAAATAAAGAATTTGTAATCTTTTCTATATGATTATTTATCATTATTACAAAATCTGCCTTAATATATCGATTTTTAGAGCTTGAGAAATTTTTCCTCCGTTTTTAGTGAGAAACGTATAACATTTTTTAATAAAATGCAAATTGTAAGCTGTGTTTCAGGGGTTTAAGGGTTCACGGTTTAACCCCAATGGAATATAAACTGCAAAGGCATTCCATTGGGCAGGCGGAATAAAAATTTAACCCCAGTACGATAGTGAACTACCTACGGGGCTGGCAGGGTAAATTAAATGGTTGAATGGTTAAATCGTTACTGGTGAACAGTGAATGGATGCTTGATGTTGGAAGAAGGCGTGATGAGGTTTGAACTAAAGATTCTGGGCGGCCCAGAGGGCTGCCTGGAGGCGATTGGGGACGTTGATTTTCTTAAAGATTCTGTAAAGATGGGTTTTTACCGTGTGAGGGCTGATGCAAAGCCTGTCGGCAATTTCGTTATTTGTTGCCCCTACAGCAACCAGGGCAAGTATCTCGATTTGTCTTTGGCTGAGGTTTTCCAAGCGACTTTTTGAAGATTTATCCTTGCCGGTACCTTCAAAAATGCATTTGGTCATCATATCTCTGGAAAGCCACAATTTTCCATCGATGACTGTGCGTACCCCTTTAAGAAAAACATCCAATGGGTCATGCTCATAAAAAAAACCATGTATTCCCTCTAATACAAATTTCTTTTCGAACTCCAGGTCGGGGGGCACATTAAAGAGGACAATATGGTTTTCTGATTGTTTATGGATGTTATAACTCCTTAACTCAGCCAGAAGATTTTTCATATCTTTTCTCTGGCAGTCCCAGAACACGAGTTTCGGCCGGCCATTGTTTTTTGGATTGTCTGTTGGAATATGATTGATATTTTCCGTTACAAAGCACTTGTCTCCGGTTTGCCGTTCCAGGTACGATGCCATCAGCTCATTGTGCAGCCTCCTGTGTCCGACAATATAGAATGCCATCCCATTTGATGACGGTATGCTTTTTTGCTTTTTGGATGTCGCAAGGGTCATGATCTTAAAAGCCGATACACCGCTCCAAAAAAAGTAAGTTCATATGCTTTTAGACTAACATGCCAACAATAATGTTTCATCGTATCTATGAACAGATGGATTTAGATTCCGTCTTTCAACTTTATTTGGGAGCAAGAAATTTCTCAATGTTTCGTATGGTTGGGCGCCAATATTTTTCGGTATTCAGTCATAATTTTTCCATATGATTATGGTGATAAATGATGCTGCATGACCTGTGGCCAGACATCAAGGTATCCGACCACCGGCCAAACATAAAGTGTCCACCATTGGTCGCATTTCAGACACTGAAATGAAAGCAAAGATCCTCCTGCTCCGTCATATCTTTGCCCTTCAAAAATTAGATATTTGTAAGGTTTAATCATATCATCTATGTATGGCAGGGGATCGATCGCGCCATAGGTGTGGTTCCAGTTCTTTACATGCTTTTCAAATTGCTCGCAATCTTGACAGATTTTCATAATCATACTCCTGTGTTAAAGAGAAGGAGCGGCTTCCGGCAAAACCACCCCTTCCCACAGAATAAGGAGGCATACGCAGGTCCTGGCAGAATGAACCTGTGACGAGCTTCGCTATTTTAATTAGCAACTATTATGCCAATGCTGCAACACATGACAAAATCGATTCAACTATGTGATATCACTGTATCAAAAGAAGAAGACTCGATTCCTTTCTTATAATAGATTTTCTTACTATGTTTATATTTAATTATATTGCTGATATATCATCATTTAATTTATATTTCGTTAATACCACAAGGATGTTCAGCTTAACTATTAGTAACCGTTCAAAGGTTCAGGGTTCAAAGGTTCAAAGGTTCAGGGTTCAAAGGTTCAGGGTTCAAAGGTTCTGGGTTCAAAGGTTGTATCCTCATCACTATGTATTATTTTTCAAACCTTTTGTATGGGAAAACCGACCGCTTTCACATTCCTACAAATTCGGAACATGGTATTTGGCAATTATTTGGGAAAATTGGACATTTGTAATGAGGGCTTCGGATCTTCAACGCCTTCTTTGTCCTTAACCCTGAACCTTTGAACCCTGAACCCGTGAACGGTTACCTAAATTGTAAAAGGTCA
>JAYEFV010000358.1:0-10169 GCA_034658755.1 Thermodesulfobacteriota bacterium
ATTATACTCGTAACGATTATAGACGCTTATTTAGGAGGTTACTCCATTAGCAAACTTTTGTGGGACTGGGCCTTTGCATTTGCGGGAGGTGTGGGAGCAGGAATTGTCACCGCCGGCATCACACCGTTGGTAGAAATCGCCTTTGGCTATACGACCGACATCAAACTTCTTGAACTTGCAAACCTTGATCAACCTATTCTCAGGAGACTTATGATAGAAGCTCCGGGAACATATCATCATTCTGTGGTTGTCGGCACCATGGTTGAAGCTGCGGCCTCCGAAATCGGTGCTAACTCCCTGCTTGCCAAAGTTTGCGGTTATTATCACGACATCGGCAAAATAAAAAAACCACTCTATTTTATCGAAAACCAGACTAACGGTATTAATAGACATGACAAACTTGCCCCATCCATGTCAAGTCTTATCCTGATCTCTCACATTAAAGACGGCGTTGAAATCGCCCGGAAAAACAAACTCGGCCAGGTTATCATCGACACGATCAGACAATCCCACGGGACAAGCCTTATTAGCTTTTTTTATGAAAAAGCAAAACAGTTAAAAGGTGAAGACGCAGTAAATATCGACAACTTCAGATATCCGGGCCCAAAGCCTCAGACCCGGGAAGCCGGCCTTGTCATGCTGGCTGACATGGTTGAAGCAGCATCAAGAACACTTGCTAATCCCACACCTTCCAAAATCCAGGGACTTGTACAGAACTTGATAAACAAGGCATTTTCGGATGGTCAGTTAGACGATTGTGAGCTGACATTGAAGGATCTGCATAAGATTGCAAAAAGCTTTTATAACATATTATCAGGAATGTACCATCACCGCATTGAATATCCCGAAAAACCTCTCCTTGGCAACGGAAAGGAAAAAAATGGAAGTCCTGTTAGACAACAGACAAAACAAATACAAGATATCTCTGAAAAAAATACGACAAAAGGCCAGAGCCATCTTAAACGCCTTGGCCTGTCCTGATGCAGAACTTTCTATCCTTATCGTTGATGATCCCGAGATAGGGGAGCTAAATAAGAAATATCTCGATCGATACGGCACTACAAACGTTATCGCATTTCCCATGCGCACAGGCCAATTTAATAACATAGCCCCGCAGCTACTCGGCGACGTGGTTATTTCCATTGAAACCGCCTCAAGAGAGGGAAAAATGGCAGGAATAAGCATGGAAGAACGTTTTACCCAGCTTTTAGTGCACGGCATCCTTCACCTGCTGGGTTATGATCATGAAAAAAATAAAAAACAAGCATATGAGATGGAAAAAAAGAGCAACGAAATTCTTAAACTGATTAAAACCTAAATGGAGGATATTAGATGGCTGGATTAGCTGTAAATGTTGACCATGTCGCCACCTTGAGAAACGTAAGGGGGGATATCAATTATCCTGATCCTGTTGCGGCAGCAGTCATGGTGGAATTGGCAGGAGCAGACGGCATTGTGGTTCACCTGAGGGAAGATAGACGTCACATCCATGACCGTGACCTCAGAATATTACGAAAGGTTGTTCAGACCAAACTTATCCTTGAAATGGCTTCAACAGATGAAATGGTTGGAATCGCCCTTGAAATCCAGCCCGATCTCGTAACCCTGGTGCCGGAAAGGCGTGAAGAGCTTACCACCGAAGGCGGACTGAATCTAATTGTGCATAAAAATGCAATTGCTGAAACCGTAGGCACTTTGCAAAATAGTGGGATCCCTGTAAGTATCTTCATTGATCCTGATCCAGATCAGATAAAACTGGCCCACCAGATAGATACGACCATGATTGAAATGCACACCGGAACATTCTGCGAAGCAAAAACACATAAGCAAAGAAACCAGGCATTTTCAGATATTGTGGATGCCGCCAAACTCGCCCATAAACTTAGAATAGGTGTCAATGCCGGCCATGGATTGTGTTATAATACCATAAAGTTTTTTAAAGGTCTTCGTGAAATAGACGAATTCAGCATCGGACACAGTATCGTCTCAAGAGCGGTGCTTGTAGGCATGGAACGGGCTGTAAAAGAGATGTTGGCACTTATCAAAGATCTGTAGTTTTCAATCACAACCGGATAGTGTAGAAATTTTTTTTTAGTTGGCGGGATGCACCACTTGACACCGGGATTGGGCAAAAGGTGTCATTTTTCAAAGGTCTCGGATTATATAAAACTCATTTATTACTTTGCGTAAAAAAGGACCCATGACCAATCTTTGTAAATATCAGATAACGACTCACTCCGTTAAAGAAACAAAAAATCTGGGGGAAAAGATAGGCGCATGGCTGACAACCGAAGCTGTTCTTGCCTTGACCGGCAACCTCGGAAGCGGAAAAACTTCTTTTGTGCAGGGATTGGCCAGAGGTCTTGAAGTCCCGAACGATTATTACATAACCAGCCCCTCTTACACCTTGATAAATGAATATCCGGGCAGAAACCCCCTTGTTCATGTTGACCTTTACCGCCTTGAAGATCCCGTCGATTTTGAAGATATCGGTCTTTACGACATCCTTGACGATAACTATGTTGTGGCTATTGAATGGGCAGACAGAATCCGGCAGGAACTTTTACCTGACCACATAACAATAAAATTTGAAATATCAGGTGACGAATCTCGAGAAATTTGCATGTCTGCACATGGAGTTAACGCGGTTAATATGTTAAAAAAAATTAAAAATCGACTTTAGGGTACAATATTAACCTGAACCAAAACCGCCCCCTGCACCTTTAAAAATAACCATCCCCCTGGCATCACCGGACAAAAAAATGATCCGGATGAATTTTAAGGTGGCTTCTTGATTATTGATAATAACAGGAGTTGGAATCGCAAAGTGGAACCAGTTGGTGGTGTTTTCCTTTTGTTTAACCTGTCACCTTTATTTCTTTACTGAAGAATAATTTTAAGCTATATATATTTTTTAGTACGATTTTATTCACCAAAAAACTTTTAATCAGATTAATATCAGATTCACCGATTATCATTAAACATAGAGGTTTACAAAGTGAGTCTAATTATACAAAAATTTGGCGGCACATCGGTCGCTGATCTTGAACGGATCCGCAATGTCGCAAAACGGGTTGCAAAAACCTATGACCAGGGTAACAACGTGGTTGTCATTCTGTCGGCCATGGCCGGAGTCACGGACGACCTGATCGATATGGCAAGCCAGATTAGCGAATCACCAAGCAAACGTGAACTCGACGTTCTTCTGTCCACAGGCGAACAGACAACGGCAGCTCTTCTGGCAATAACCTTAAAAGACATGAATTACCCTGCTCTGTCCATGCTTGGACACCAGGCCAAGGTGGTTACAGATCGCACCTTTGGTGATGCACGAATCATCGAAATCGGTACCGAGTATTTTATAGACCTTATCAAAAAACGGAATATCGTCGTAGTGGCCGGATTTCAGGGATGTGATATCAAAGGGAACATTACAACCCTCGGGCGGGGAGGGTCAGACACAACTGCCGTAGCCATCGCCTCTGCTCTGAAGGCGGATCTCTGCGAAATCTATACCGATGTAGATGGTATCTACTCCGCCGATCCCAATATCTGCGAGAAAGCAAGAAAGATTGATAAAATTTCCTATGATGAAATGCTTAACATGGCCAGTCTTGGTGCCAAAATCCTGCAGATCCGGTCCGTAGGATTTGCTAAAAAATATAATGTCCCGGTTCATGTAAGATCATCTTTCACTGAGGAGGAAGGAACCATGGTTGTTAGTGAAGACGCCGGCATGGAAAGTCTTATTGTATCCGCAGTTACACACGATAAGGATCAAGCTCGCATCACCCTTAAAAAGGTTCATGACCAACCCGGAGTGGCAGCCAAGATTTTTTCACCCATTGCCGAAGCGGGTATTATTGTCGATATGATTATTCAAAATACACGAGCCCAAGGTCAAACGGATCTCACATTTACGGTCCCAAAAAAAGATTTTCAAGCCGCAATAGAAATCGAACAGAAGGTGGCGGATGAAATAGGAGCAGCGGACGTTCTGGGCGATAAAAATATTGCGAAGGTATCTGTTGTGGGCGTTGGGATGAAAAACCACTCCGGAGTCGCATCAATAATGTTTACCACTCTGGCCAGGGAAAACATCAATATAATAATGATCAGTACTTCGGAAATTAGAATTTCCTGTATCATCGAAGAAAAGTATACCGAGCTTGCTGTTCGTGTTCTTCACACCGTGTTTGGGTTGGATAAAGAAGAATAATCCAAATTGGCCTGGATTTCTTATGAAAAGATTTGATACTGACCAAATGGTTTTCACTATTGTATTGGCAGTTGCAATTCTTGGCGTCATAATCTACAGAGTTCTTCATCCTTTTTAACAAAGATTGCTTCTGCAAATCAAAAATGCCGCCATGAAAAAAATACTCCTTACCTTTTTTATCCTTACTGTCTTGCCGGCACAGCTCATGGCCCAGCCACTGGTAGATTCTCCCAGATACCAGAAGGCCAGGGGAAAAATGGTTTCATTACAGATCCGTTTAAGGGGCGTATCAGATAAAAAAGTCCTGAATGCCATGAGCCAAGTCCCCCGGCACCGCTTCGTACCTGAAGAACTCGTTTCCCGGGCTTACGCGGACCACCCCCTTCCCATCGGCCAGGGCCAAACCATATCCCAGCCATACATAGTGGCTTTGATGACCGAAAAACTGAAGCTTATAGGAAACGAACGTATTCTCGAAATCGGGACCGGTTCAGGCTACCAGGCTGCAATTCTCGCCAAGGTTGCCAAAGAAGTCTACACCATAGAAATCAAAGAAAAACTATATAAAAAGGCAGGAAATTTACTCCGGTCACTCGGTTTTTCAAAAATAAAAACCCGCCACGGCGACGGCTACTTCGGCTGGCCTGAAGCAGCTCCCTTTGACTGTATCATGATCACTGCGTCCATCGACCATATCCCTCCGCCACTTTTAAAGCAACTCAAAGACGGCGGGCGACTCATTCTCCCCCTTGGAAATCCCTTCAGCTATCAGTATCTAAGCCTAGTCACAAAACATGACAACGAATACACGGTCAAACAAATCACCGGTGTTCTCTTCGTTCCCATGACAGGTCATGCCCTTGACCAAAATCCAAGGGTTACAAACGATATTCCATGACACTTGCGTCTGTTTTTTTGCTATCACTTTCGTCTCTTGCCTTGGAAGTACTCCTTACCCGGGTCTTTTCCATCAGTCAGTGGAATCATTTATCGTTCATGGTTATCAGCATTGCACTCTTTGGATTCGCCGCCGCCGGTACTTTTCTAAACATCATTGATACGCACAAAAAAGACTGGGAAAAAAGGCTTTCCTCCAGCGGCCCGGTCAAAATTTTCATCATTCTCTATACCGTCACTGCCATCGGTTCTTTTATGGTTTTGAATCGAATTCCTCTTGACTACTTCAGGCTGCCCCTGGAACCTGTCCAGATATTCTACCTTTTTACGGCCTTTCTTCTTCTATCGTTACCGTTCTTCTTTGCCGGTCTTGTCATCTCCCTTGCTTATGCGTTTATCCCCGAAAAAACCGGCTTTGTTTACTTTGCAAGTATGGCAGGTTCGGCATGCGGAGCAATCCTCCCGTTTCCTTTTCTTTCTTTCCTTGGCGAAGGGAGATTCATCATCCTCGCAGCCCTCATCCCCCTAATCATTATTCCTTTTGAAAGATCAACAACGAACAAAATACATGCGGTAACAAAAAACATCTCCCGTGGAAAACGATTCGCTTTTCAGGTCACCGGTCTTTTTATCGTTCTCACCGCAGGCCTGTTCTTCTCAATGGGAGACGGCATAGAGGTCAAAGTAAAACCTTCGCCATATAAAGACCTCAGCCGGGTCCTCCAGTTCCCCGATACACGGATCTTTGAAACCGTCACCGGTCTGAGGGGCAGATTCGACAGCGTGCAAAGCCCTTATATCCGCTTTGCACCCGGATTAAGCCTAAAATTTAAAGACATACTGCCCGAACAATGGGCAATTTACAAAGACGGAGACACTCCCTTTTTTATTTACAAACTGCAACTTCAAAAAGATAAATGGTTCTCAAGATTTACCCTCCCTTACGCCGGATACATGCTGGTCCCGAACCCCGAACATATCCTCTTGATCCAGGATGGCGGCGGATCGGGTATCCCCTGTGCCATGGCATCCGGCGCCCGTAATATTACCCTCGTGGAACAAAAACCTCAAATCGCCCATATCGTCCGAAACCACTACAACATTCCTGTGGTCAACCAAAATCCAAGAACATTTATGGCCCGATCTGACAAACATTACGATATCATACACATTGAAAACTGGGGGGGGTCTCTTCCCGGTTCAGACGCTCTGACCCAGGGATATCTATTTACCACCCCGTCATTCTCAGAGTATCTCAATCACCTTACGGAAAACGGCATCCTTATTATGGCACGCAAACTTTTGCTCCCTCCGGCAGACTCCATCCGCCTCTGGGCCGAAGCATACGAAAGTCTGAGATCCCTTGAATTCGAAAACCCCGAACGGCACATAGCTGTTCTCCGTAACTGGAGTACTTTCACCCTCATTGTCTCTGTAAGGCCCTTTAATGATATGACCGGACTAAAAGACTTCGCGCAAAACATGAACTTTGATCTTGTCTATCTCCCGGGTATTACAGAGGAAATGGTGAACCGTTTCAATATTTTTGATGCGCCGTATCACTTTCTTGAAATTAGCCGTCTCGCAGAAGCCTACCGATCCGGAACAGAGCAAGCGTACTTTGAAGCCTACCCCCTGGACGTTGCCCCTCAGTCGGACAGTCGTCCTTTCCCCGGCAGGTTCCTCAAATGGACCAGATTGAAAGCACTTTATAAAATGACGGGAAGCAGATTTTATTCCCTGTTTATGTCGGGCGAAATTGTTGTTTGTGTTGTCTTTCTCGAAGCACTCGTAATCGCAGTTTTTCTTTTAATGGTCCCTGTTTTCACAATCAAAGAACAAGACAAAAAACCGAATATCTCCCACATCCTCTACTTTTTGGCAGTGGGTGCCGGTTTCATGTTTGTGGAGCTTTTTTTTATCAAAAAATACATTTTTATTTTCGGTGATCCGGTTATCAGCTTCACGGTGGTGCTCACGGGAATCCTTGTTTTCTCAGGCTTTGGGGGCTATTGCTCCCAGCGAATAGGTCCTGGGGGCCTCCGGTATATTCTTATCGCTTTGATCGCCGTCCTCATTTTCGTATTCTTAGGCCTTGATCCGATGATCCATCGAATACTTGGACTTTCCAAAATTTTACAATATACCTTAGCAATCTTGCTCCTAATCCTACCTTGCTTTCTGGTAGGCCTGCCCTTTCCACTGGGGATGCGATACCTGTTGAACCGTCCTGCCCAGCGGGCATATGCATGGACAGCCAACGGATGTGCTTCGGTCCTGACATCAATTCTGTCCGCCCAAATTGCGCTCAGTCTGGGAATTCCCATAATTATACTTTGCGCTGCCTCGGCTTACCTTGTGGCATTTCTCATAAGCAACACCAAAATAATTGGACAAAAATAGAAATCGCTGATAGAAAGAATCAAGATTCAGGTTATAGATCAAATTCAAGAGTGCTTAGAATGAGAATTCTGCTGATAATTTTAGGCTTGATTTATGTGTTAAGCCCCTATGACCTTCTCCCCGAATTTTTTTTAGGATGGGGTGGGTTGATAGATGACCTGATTCTTCTGTTCTTTGGTTGGCGATTTTTGCAAAATCTCAGGCAGAAACAATCCGGCGCCCAGAGATTTTATCAACAACGCCGCCAATATTTCGAACAGAATAAAGGAGCTAACGAAAAAGAATCCCCCGGAACGGACTCCGGATTCAAAAAAACCAATATACAAAAGGATCCTTACACGGTATTAAATATCCCCAGAAATGCATCACAGGAAGAAATTAAGAAAGCTTATAAGCAACTTGCCAATAAATACCATCCGGACAAAGTGCTTCATTTAGGAGATGAGTTCAAAAAACTGGCGGAAGAACGCTTTAAAGAGATACAGGAGGCATATCGGGAATTGACGTCTAAATAATTGACCTTATCACAAGTCCTGACTCGGACAAACCGAAATCAAACAGGATATTTTAATCATTTAACTTCTTAGACATACATACAAAACAGTATACATTATAACAGTTAAAAAGGAGGATAACTTCATGAGTCAAAAAACATTCAAGGCAATGGTCGTCGTAGAAGGAGAGAACAATCAGTTTATCAGGGAAATCAAGGACAGAAATCTTGATGACCTTCCACAAGGAGATGTGCTCGTCAAAGTTCAGTACTCTTCCCTAAATTACAAAGACGTTCTTTCTGCCTTAGGAAACAGAGGTGTTACAAAAAAATATCCGCACACCCCTGGAATTGACGCCGCAGGGACCGTCGTCCAAAGCCTCAGCAAGGATTTTCAACCCGGAGATGAAGTGATCGTGACCAGTTATGACCTCGGAATGAATACATCCGGCGGTTTCGGACAGTGTATACGCGTCCCGGCGGAATGGGTGGTCAAGATGCCCGAGAATCTCTCCTCTCGAGAGAGCATGATATTCGGTACAGCGGGTTTCACAGCAGCCCTTTCGGTTTATAGGCTGGTCGACCATGGCATCACCCCGGATATGGGACGAGTATTGGTTTCCGGTGCAACCGGAGGAGTCGGAAGTATCGCCGTCTCTATACTTGCCAAGGCCGGCTATGAGGTTGTGGCAGTAAACGGAGTCGTGGATGAAAAAGATTTTCTGATAGAAATTGGGGCCAAAGAGGTCATCAGTATTGAAGATGCTACCGATTCCAGCGGCAGACCGCTCCTTAAAGGGCTTTGGGCCGGCGGCATTGATACGATCGGCGGTGAAATACTGGCGACCACCATCAAATCAACCCAAGACGGCGGCGCTGTCACCTGTTGCGGGAATGTGGGGTCTCATGACCTGCCGTTGAACGTCTATCCCTTTATCTTGCGGGGGGTTACCCTGATGGGAATCGATTCGCAGAACTGCCCAATGCCCACCCGCCTGAAAATCTGGAATAAAATTGCCAGTGACTGGAAACTGGAGCGTCTGGAACTATTGACCACTGAAATACCTCTGGAAGGACTGAACCAACGAATCGATCTCATCCTTCAAAAAAAGCACAAAGGGAGAACCATTGTAAGACTGCCTGATTGAGAAATTCAATAGTGGGTATACTTGAATTTTCCTATATTTTTTTTCAGCTGTCGATGCTTAATGGGACAATAGCCATTGATGGCCTGGCAACGACGAAACAAAATTGTTGAGTTCATCGATTGAGATTCCGCTTCGCACAACAGCTTCGTACTCAATATCATGTATAGAGTCACCCATTACGCTTGCATATCGCTGGATCCTTATTTCCCGATGTGGAGATTCCGTTATATTTTCAACCATAGTGATAAGCCCATTCATAAAAACTTTTCCTTCAGAATCAGATGAAACCATGGTCATGGCCGTTGTCGTAAGTTCCATTGCCCGTTGCCTGCACACCTTCCAGCTGCTCTTGGTCTCGGTAAGCCCGATAATTGCGGCTGTTATTGTACGCACGAGATTAACTCGTTGTGCAGCCAAAATGTAGCAAAGAGCAACCCATGCCGCTGCCTTTGGGTCGGTCTCGGTTTTTTTCAAGTTGGCCGAATATTTTTTTAGGACAAGACCATACGGCTGATAGCATTTCTTACACAAATACCCGTCTCTCAATGGACTGGGATGTCTTACATCCCTAATTGTGAAAAAGGGAAGCTTTTTTCCGCATCTCTGGCAATTCGTCATCCATTACCTCAACTTCCGGGATTCAAGATTTTTCTCGGCATTATAGGATGCTGATCAAACAAGCGTCCAGGGGTACGTTAAGTGCTGGTTGAGGCGGTCGCGGACGGGGTTTTTATTGTATGCAAATATAATTTACCTTGTTCAACTTTTTTTTCTCTTTTTCGAACTCCCGATCCTTCGCTTTCTAACCTCACGGAGCACTCGGGCATCTTCCCTGTGCCTGGGATGGTCTATCTTACCTTTTATGCGGATGAGGCTGTCCAAATCAATCCAAAGATCCATATCTTTTGTATAGCGCGGTTTGGCATGATATATAAATGCCAACCCACCGATGATGAGATATCGGACGCGGTTCTTCTCCAACAAAAGGAGCATATCTTCAAAATCGTGA
>JAYEFV010000359.1:0-10145 GCA_034658755.1 Thermodesulfobacteriota bacterium
AACGCTACGGCAGCCACCATGGCAACCGTTACGCTTCCTGAAATGAAACGGTATGGATATGATATGAGTCTGGCCACAGGTACCGTGGCTGCAGCGGGAAGCCTCGGTATTCTCATACCACCAAGCGTGATTTTTATCGTATACGGGATTTTGACCGAGCAGTCCATCGGTAAACTTTTTGCAGCCGGAATTCTTCCAGGTATTTTGCTCTGCTTTCTTTTTTTGATGACCATTCACATCAGGGTCGCGAGAAACCCCTCCCTCGCACCTCCCGGCCCCAAGACCAGTTTCAAAGAGAAATTCAGGTCCTTTGCCGGTGTGGTTGAAACTTTGATACTGTTTGCATTGGTCATGGGAGGAATTTTTTTCGGCATTTTTACACCAACCGAGGCGGCGGCTACAGGCGCTTTTTTAACCATCCTCATCGCTCTTTTCAGAAAGCAACTTACATGGCATGGATTTGTTCAATCTCTGGCAGATACCACCAAAATAAGCTGTATGATAATGGTAATCGTAACCGGTGCCGTAATATTCGGCCATTTTATGGCCATTACCAGGCTGCCTTATGAACTGGCCGAATGGGTGAGTTCTCTTCCTATCCACCGTTTTGCCGTTATGGGGCTTATAATTCTGGTTTATCTTTTCGGCGGCTGTTTTATGGACGCGCTGGCCATGATTATGCTGACCATACCTATATTTTTCCCGGTGGTTCAAACCCTTGGGTTTGATCCGATCTGGTTCGGCGTGGTAATTGTATTAATTACCGAGATGGGAGTAATAACGCCTCCCGTGGGGGTCAATGTTTATGTTGTTTATGGGGTTGCCAAAGATGTTCCACTGGAAAATATCTTCAGGGGGGTTTTCCCCATGCTTTTGGCCTTGCTTCTATGCAATCTGATCCTTCTTCTGTTTCCCCAGATCGCTCTGTTCCTGCCAAACCTTATGAAATGAAGCGAACTAATTTGTTGTTTTTTCCCCAACTTTACTTAAACACTATCTGTGGCGTGGCTCTGGATGAAATATTTCAATTGAAATTTCTGATTTGTGGTCAGTCCCATAAATTGTACAGCTTGCCGATTTGTTTTTATCGAATCGTCAAGGGAATAGACCGTGGCTGACTGCAAAATGGGTATAAATAAAACCTTATCATCAAAATACAAAGAATTATCGGCCACTATGTTTAATCTAAGTGATTTTGTTAACTGATTTTCTCCATCAACATAACTAAGCCCACCCATACTTATATCGATAATTGGCTTCCTTTTGTGAAGACGAGGTCCAAACACAACAAATACATTGTCATCTACTTTGAATCGCCTATCTTTCCTTTGACCCAAATTAAACATTCTGGCAGTTATCTTTTTCAGGCTATTTATTCTCATAGAGTAACGGTGAAAGCAAGTAAAACGGATAAGCGTTTTCAAGCCATAAAATAACATGTTTTGTAAAACATTGTTTCTTTTTGAGCCTAACAGAATCTTTTCTTTGCATTATATATGCCATTTGGAAATAATTTTTGTAAATTTAACCTGTAAAATCACTAAGCAAGATTATATCAATAAGATATAACCTTTTTTAATAAGGAAATCAAAACTTGTAGGGTTAGATTAGGAATTGTGGGGGCGTGGAAAGAAGAGGTTAACCGTCAAGTTTTTGACATGCATGACTAAAAACTAGACGCACAATTGGGATTGCTTGATAATTTTTGCCTGCGTTGCTGTGGTTCTTGTGCCAATACTCTGAGACCCCTTGCAGGTTGTGTATGCAATGTTCGGGGGGTTTATTATTTTCCGTGGCCCTTAAAGCGGAAAAGGAACCATCATAAGGCCGGTGGTTTCATCAAGTCCGAGCATGATGTTCATATTCTGAACCGCCTGGCCCGCTGCGCCTTTTACCAGGTTGTCGATGGCGGAAATCAGGATAAGGCGATTATTACGCTCATCCAGCTTAAAACCCATATCGCAATAATTGGTTCCCCGAACATGCAATATATCCGGTAACCTGTTGTCAGTACATATTCGCATAAAAGGGCAGCCTGAATAAAAAGAAGACAAACAGTTTTGAATCTCTTCAGAACTTACCTTCTTAACAGGGTTGGCATATATTGTCGTCAGTATACCACGGGTCATGGGAACAAGATGTGGAACAAAAGTAATCTTCACCTCAGATCCTGCTTCCAGGCTCAGCACTTCTTCCATCTCCGGATTATGTCTGTGCTCTGCAACCTTGTATGCCTTAAACGATTCGTTGACCTCGCAAAAATGTGTTGTCAGCGACAACCCTCGACCAGCACCGCTGACCCCTGATTTTGAATCCGCAACAATGTTCTTGATATCTATTAAATTTTTCTTCAATAACGGCACCAGGGGTAAAAGCACACCGGTGGGATAACATCCGGGGGAACCGATCAGGACAGCATTCTTTATTGTGTCAAAATAGACTTCACAAAGTCCGTAAACCGATTTTTCGAGCAAATCCCTGGCAGTATGTGGCTGGTAAAAAGACTCATATGTTGCCACATCCTTGAATCTGAAATCAGCGGAAAGGTCGATGACTTTCTTGTCCCGCATAATAAGTTCGGGCACAATCTTCATAGGAAGTTTGTGAGGAAGTGCCGTAAATACAACATCAGCCTTGTCACAAACCGTATCCACAGACAGTTCTTCGCAAATAATGTCGGTAGCCCCTCTCATTGACGGATAGACCACGTCAAACTTCACCCCGGCGTACTGGCGGGAAGTCAAAATTGTTAATTCAATATTTGGATGACCGCAGAGTATCCGCACAAGCTCAGCACCTGCGTATCCGGTTGCACCAATTACACCGACTCGTATCATAAAGCCCCCTTATAATCACCTAACCCGGACAAACCGGCCTCCGGCTCGTAGATCCTACAGCTCGGAGAGAAATAACAAATCACAAGCATCAAATCTCAAATAAGAACCAAAGCCAACCGTTTGCCCTGTTAAATAAATCGTAGATTTAATGCCAACTCTAATTTTAAATCATCCGCCCAAATAGGCATTTTTGACTTCCGGATTGTCGAGAAGCTCTTCAGAACTCCCTTCCAGCACAAGGTTGCCGTTCTCCAGAACATAGCCTCGTTGGGCAAATTGAAGCGCCATGCGGGCATTCTGTTCGACGAGAAGAATGGTAGTCCCTTCCTGATTTAGCTCCTTAAGTGCATCGAACATACTTAGCATCAACAAAGGAGCCAGTCCCATGGAGGGTTCGTCTAAGAGCATAATCTTCCTTCCGCTCATAAATGCCCTGCCGATGGCAAGCATCTGCTGTTCCCCGCCGCTCAGGGTTCCGGCCTTCTGTGCTTTTCGTTCTTCAAGGCGTGGGAAAATTATGAAAATCCTGTTGAGATCCTCTTGAATTTTATCTCTGTCCTTTCTTGCAAAACAGGCCAGCCTGAGGTTCTCCATAATCGTCAGGTTACCAAACAATCGTCTTCCCTCGGGAACATGGGAAATGCCGAGCTTGCTAACCACCTTGTCAGCGGGATATTGTAGCAAATCTTTCCCCATAAAGGTCATTTTGGACCCGGCCTCAACCGGAACCAACCGGGAAACGGCTCGCAGGGTTGTGCTCTTACCGGCCCCATTGGCGCCGATAATACACACGATTTCACCCTCATCAATATTAAAGCTTATGTTGTGAAGGGCCCTGATTTTGTCATAGGAAACTCGCAGGCTTTCCACGGATAACAGCATCAGACAACCGACTCCCTTCCCAGATATGCATCAATAACTTTAGGGTTGTTCTGGATTTCTTCCGGCGTTCCCTCGGCGATGACATGCCCGAAATTCAAAGTCTGAATAATCTGACAAAGATCCATAACCACTTTCAACCGGTGCTCTATAAGAAAAATGGCCATTCCCAATTCTTTATGAACGCGACGGACAATCTCCATCATCTGTATCAGTTCTTCCGGGTTCATACCTGCAGTGGGTTCATCCAGGAGCAATATCTTGGGTTCCATTGACAACGCCCTGGCCATCTCCACTCTTCGCTGGTCGCCGTAAGGCAGGTTCGTAACAACCTGATCCCAAAGATGATCGATGCCAACCATCTTAAGAAGGTTATGAGCCATCTCCTCTATCTCTGCTTCTTGTTTTTGCCGTTTCGGCGTACCGAAAAAAGCCCCGATCAATCCATAGCCGATCCTTGAATAACGGGCCAGTTTCACATGATCAACCACGGTCATATGCCGCCACAACTGGAGGTTTTGAAAGGTCCTGCCAATACCAAAAGCGGCGATCTTGTGGGGTTGAAGCCCTGTTATTTTTTTGCCGTCCAGAATAATATCACCTTCGGTAGGTTTGTATATACCGGTAATCAGATTAAAGATTGTTGTTTTGCCTGCTCCGTTTGGCCCGATCAGACCTCTGATCTGGCCTGCTTCAATTTCCAGATTATAACTGTTGACTGCACGCAACCCGCCGAACTCGTGACTCATTTTTTTTACTTCAAGTAACGCCATGGTACACTTTTTTTCCTCGCCACAAAGGCACCAAGACACGAAGATGAAATTATAAAAATTGTTTTCCTTTGTGTCTTTGTGCCTTTGTGGCAATTTTTTCGGGCTTGTCCGGGTTAGGGTTTTACTGTTTCGGTTTCACGAGATTCCTGACATTCAACTCCTTAAAAGCCACAAGTCCTGTGGGGCGATAAATCATCACCAGAATAAGCAAAAGTGGAATAATGATCCACTTAAAAATCTCCAGGGGCCGCAACGCTTCACCCAGAAGGCTTAGACTCACGGCGCCGACAATCGATCCGTAAACAGAGTTCAGCCCTCCAAAGTACACCATTGCCAAGACTTCGGCTAGTTTTTGAAGTCCGAAAGTTGCGGGATTGATGTACCTGAGCACATGAGCAAAAAGCCCGCCGGCCACACCGGCCCAGAAAGCTGCGAATAGAAATGCAACGATTTTTGTCCGCCGGGTGTTTACGGTCATTGCATTTGCAGCCATCTCATCGTCGCGTACAGCATTCAGCGCCTTTCCCAAAATTGATCGCACAAAATTATTTGTCATCCATATGCAGGCGATGGTCCATAGAAAAACGATGGGTAGACTGGCGTAATCCGGCTGGCTGCTTAACCCTCGAGGACCTCCAACAACTTCCAGGTTTTCGATCATACTTTTAATGATAAACATGAATGCCAAGGAGATGATGGCAAGATAGTCCCCTCGTGTCCTGAAAGAAGGAATCGCGATCGCCAGAGCTCCAAGTGCAGCCACCATACCCCCTGTTATTAATGCAACAGGGAATATAAACGGTCCAAACACCGGAGCAAGGAGAGCGGGTCCAAAAAGTCTATCATTAACGAAAAGAACGACGGTAACTACCGAAGCCGCATATGCGCCCAGGGCCATGAATCCGGGGTGCGAGCAAGAGAACTCTCCCATGTAACCGTTAACAACGTTCAAGCTCAGGGTAACTATTATGGCAATCAAGGTAAGTTTGAGCATAAGAACCCGGTAGGCACTGATTCCGGACCACATATGCAAGGCGGCATAAAATAGACCAAGGTGTATTACAACACTGAACCATATTGGAGAATCGAGAAGTCTGGCTGCCAGTCTGTTGGCCGGCCAAGCGCTCAGCCATGCAACGGCGCTTATGGGTATTATATATATCAGGAGCACGTAAAGGATTGCACCGGGCATCAGCAGGGGTTTTTTGAGCATTATAACAAAACCAAAAAGAACCGGTATTTTAGAAAGACCTAACACATCAACCAGCAAATCACCCAAAAGGTGTTCAAGCATCACAGCAATCAGAATGCCAATAAGCCATCCGAGCAAGGGCACCCGTGAAAAAGAATCCCTTATTCTGTGCTTCAACATCCTCATGCCTCCAGATAATTTGCCGTTTTCTTCACTCATGTCTTTTTTAACATCTCGGAAATTCTATCCCGTTATAAGCAAAACTGTAATCAACAACATATTTATCCAGCAATTCTTTCGCTCTCTATTTCAATTTAGCTCAAAGTCTCAGACGTGCGCTGTAAGGTTCGCCGAAAAATCCGTGTGGCCTGAAAGTCAATATAAGCAAAATGATTGAATATGCGATAAAATCGCGTAGCGTTGAGGGAAATATCATCACTACGAATATTTCTATAAAGCCCAGCAGAAAGCCTGCAAGCGTGGCCCCCAGAATAGAACCCCTTCCCCCGAGAATCGCTGCTACAAAAGCCTTCCAGCCGAATACAATACCCATATAAGGGTCCAAAACCGGATAAGCAACACCAAAGAGTATCCCGGCAGCGGCAGCCAGAGCCGAACCTATAGCAAAAGTCATGGCAGCAATGGTGTTAATCGGCACGCCCATTAACGGCACCACCACATAATCAAAGGCCATGGCCCTCATGGCCATCCCATACTTGGTCCTGCGTACAAACTGGTGAAGGGCAAGCATAAGCATCAAGGAAACCGCAACGATCATGATTTTCTTGTTGGTAACATAAACCCCGCCAATGTTGTAAGTCGTAGATTCGATTAATGACGGAAATCTTACCCTTCTTGCACCAAGAAGAGCCAGGTTCCCCGTCTCCAGTATAATACCGATCATCAAACCGGTTATTGCAGCTGAAGCTCGTGGTGCGTCCCGCAAGGGCCGATAGCCAAGTCTTTCTACCAGTATTCCTACAAAGGATGTCAAGAACATGGAGATAATAATCGTCAAAACCAGGATCAACCAGTTAGGGAGGACAATAGAGCCCAATGAAGCCAGCGCTACTACTCCGGTTGCAGCAGCAAAACCGATATAAGCTCCGACCATAAAAATATCGCCGTGGGCAAAGTTAAAGAGCATCAGGATACCATACACCATGGAGTACCCCAGCGCTATCAATGCGTAAAAGCTGCCCCATTGCAATGCGTTTATCAGGTTTTGAAAGAAAAATACCATTAAGCTTTCTCCTTGTTCCTCAAAAAAAGCGGGCTCAGAGCTCAACGCCCTGGCCCGCTTTGTTTTGAGAAATCTGTGATAGCTCTTTCGGCCTATAACAATACAGCGGAACGCAGGTTTTCAGAATAAATCTTACCGAACTTAGGGGCTTCGCCCCAATTGGACTCCGGCCCGTAGGGCCTACGCCCCGGAGGGAATAATGGAATGATGGAGTAATGGCCCCGGTGAAATAGAAAAAAGTTTCACTGGGTAAAAATGATGGGTGAGCTTGTCCTGAACGAAGTTGAAGGAAAGGAGTTTTTTACAATTAAAATGGTTTATTTCCGCCTTTATCCCCAATATTCTCTCCGAGCCGGAGGCCAGCATTCCAGCATTCCATTCTGATGGCATAAACAGGTTGCCATTAATAAACCTGTATTTTTAAAAAGTTGTAGAATTTCCGAGACGTTAAATTATGCCGAATTTAGGTTATAATTTTTGTTGATCACCCTTACGGACAAACGGATTTATAAAATTCGTACTCGCCTTTTTCGCTGATCCTGACGATAACGGCACATTTAATGGGATCGCCGTCCTCTGTAAAGGTCATCTTACCCGTGATACCGTCAAATTCCTTAATCTTGGCCAGTGCCTCGCGGATACCCATACGGTCTTTCTCCACATTCCCGGTAATCTTGCCGTAAGATTGAATGGCTTTTTGAACGATTCGCAGGGCATCCCATGTCAAGGCGCCCACATCGTCAGGCACGTAACCATACTTTTTATTGTATCGATCGATAAATGCCTTGGTTGCGCCCTTGGCCCCGGCAGCGGCGTAGTGTGTACTGAAGAAGAGCCCGTAACAGTCTTTACCGCAAAGCTCTACCGTCTCTGCCGAACCCCAGCTATCGCTACCCATAATAGGTTTGTTCCATCCTAATTCATGGGCCTGTTGCACGATTAAGGCCACCTCGTTATAGTACTGGGGGGTAAATAAAACCTCGGCGCCTGACTTGATAATTTTCGTCAACTGAGAGCTAAAATCGACGTCTTTGGTGGTGAAGCTTTCAAAGGCCACCACGGAATCGGCGCCGTTCGCTTTTTCCCAGGCCTCTTTAAAAAATTCGGCAAGTCCCTTGGGATAGTCACTGGCGACATCATACAAAACCGCGGCTTTGGTAAATCCAAACTCCTCTTTAATAAAATTGGCAGCCACCGGCCCCTGGAAGGGGTCAAGGAAGCAACCCCGAAAGATAAACGGACGGTTTTTGGTGGTGTCTGGATTGGTGGACCATGGACTAATCATAGGAGTTTTATAGTTGTTAGCCACCTCACCGGCAGGTATGGCCTGGCTTGATGCCTGAGGTCCGACAATAACCAGCACTTCGTCCTGGGTGATCATTTTGGTATTGACCTTTACCGCCGATTCCGCTTTGGACTCATTGTCTTCAATTACAAGTTCTACCGGGTACTTCTTTCCCCCGACCTCAAGGCCGCCTGCAGCTTTAATATCTTCAAGCCACATCTGTGCAGCATACTTTGTGCCTTCACCCACCTTGGGGATATCTCCGGTCATTGGAGCATTGATGCCGACCTTGATTATCTTTGGCTTACTCCATACACATGGAGATAAGATTAAGCCAATCACCAAAAACAAAACCAAAAACAACGGAACTTTTCGCATGGTTACCTCCTTCTTCTAACTTCATTAACATGTTGAATTAAATAGAAATAACGAGCCTGTATTCGCATAGTTTATTCAGCTTAGGGTTCACTCAAAAATAAATTTGCGGAATTGGCGCTTAGATTTAGGTCAGGTTTGGTTGCTGCGATTGAGCGAAGCCACAGGAATAGCGAGCTATTTTGAGGACTTCGCGATTGAGCAGCGGCCAAAGACGGCCTGAAGCTGAGATGCAAAAATGTGAATTTATTTTTGAGCAAGCCCTGACTAGCACAAAGGTGTATCTTTTTCAATAAAATAATATTTCTTTGACGGATCATAATATTCTTAGTTTCCCTATTCAAAACACCTGTTTTATTTTGCCTTGGATATTTCTACTTTCAAATATAAAGGGATTTCTTTCCTCCCTTTAACCAGCATATAATTTGAATTGAATCGTTCATCAGGGAATTCATCAATTATTTTATAAGCAATTTTATGCCCTTTCGTAAATGTACTCGGTTCTACAAATTCATATCCCATATGTGACAGCCAGACTTCGGGGACAAATTCCTTTCCCTTTTTTAAAAATGCCTTGAATGAAATCAAATCTCTTGAGGGATTTTTTCTTGGACCCTTAATAACATATCCCTGATCAAGCAATTCTTCCAGATAATCGAGGTTATTTATGGGTTCAATAAATGTTCGATCATTCATTGGGTAACCTTTAAACTGGGATGATTAAAATTGCCCATAATATGGCTTTAAAAAATATCCCATATTTATTCCTTCCCGTATGCCTGGTTTCAGGTGTCAGGTGTCGGGTGTCAGGAACCGCCAGACCTGAACACTGACACCTGAAACCTGCTCTTCAGATCCCGGTGATAAGGAATGAATGGCTGCCGTAAACCAACAGCCGTGAATTAAATTCATCCGTTTCTTTACAGCAGTTCATGTAGTTTTTGCAGCACGTCATCATATTCGTGGCCACGAAAACAAAACTGCAACTCGCTAAACCGTTCCCGAAGCTCCTTGACTTTATCAATAACATCGCTATTGTTCTTCACCACGTCATGGATCAACACAGCCAGGTCATGGAAATCCTCTTCTTGCATGCCGAATCGAGTCATCTCGGACACACCCGTTCGCAGAGCGCCGGAGGCAGTAAACCCTTCTTCATCGGTATTGGCCTGGAAATTACAAATGATGTTGTTGGCTTCCAGCCGACTGGCGATTTCCGGACCACGGCTGTAGCCCACATCTATCAATACCTGGTGGGTTTCGGTGAAATCGATACTCGGATCACCGATCACATCGAGTCCACAGTCCTTCAACCCCCGAGCAAATGTCTTGGCATTGGCGATAACTCTGGTCTGATATTCGTCTTTGAAGTGGTTCATCTCGTAAGCGGCGATGAGAAGCCCCAGCAAGGTGCCGGGATGGTGGCTGGACACAGACCCGGGGAAGACTCGTCGAAGCAGGGCCTCCCAAAGTTCATAGCGCACTTCGTCCTCCCGAAACCGGCTACCCACAACACCACGTTGTGTTCCAAAATAGGTCTTATGTGTGGATCCGGTGACCA
>JAYEFV010000360.1:0-2492 GCA_034658755.1 Thermodesulfobacteriota bacterium
CAGTCATTGCCATGGAAAAGCTGATCGTCCTGGGAGCAAAAAGGATATGGGTTCTGGGGTGGTGCGGGTCTTTGCAGCCGGACTTAACCATCGGACATCTCATCATTCCCACCGGCGCTGTGTCCGAAGAAGGGACTTCCAATCACTATCCCGTCTCCAATCGACTCCCTGAATCAACTACAGCGCTTAACCGTATGTTAGAAGAGGCGCTCATGCAACAGAGTTTACCCTTTTCCAGGGGCTCGGTATGGACGACAGATGCACTCTATCGGGAAACTCCTGATAAGGTGAAGACCTATCAGGATCAAGGCATCCTGGCTGTGGAAATGGAAATATCAGCCATTATGACCGTGGCGCTTTACCGGTCAGTCGCAATGGCAGGGTTGCTTGTTGTTTCTGATGAACTTTTTCAGCCTAAGTGGCGGCCAGGTTTTTCCAACCCCTTACTCAAAAAGTCTTCGCGAGCAGCGGGAAAAGTACTGTTGCGTCTTGCGGGCTCTGTAAAGTAAGTTATGCTATGAAAAAAACTGTAGAGGACATTCGTTTCAGTGCCAAGCCCCAGGCAGCCTTTTCTGAGGTAAAGCATCGCCTTCCCATGCTTAGCCTTGAGAGCGGTTACCATGTTCAAGACGTTACCGATTTTGATGAAAGGACTAAGAAAGTCTTAAGAGACGATACTTCGATTGATTATACGGTAGAGCCTGAAATAGATGGCCTGGCCGTGGAGTTGGTCTACAAAAAGGGTGCCCTTTCAGTTGCTTCCACAAGAGGGGATGGCCTCGTGGGGGAAAATGTGACCCCAAACATCAGGACCATTCTCTCTGTGCCATTAACCCTGATAGAACCGGCAGATGGGAAACCCATACCTGACCTCCTGGAGGTGCGGGGTGAAGTTTATATTGAGACAGATGCCTTTGAAACTTTGAATCGGGATAGAATCGAAAGGGGCTTTCCACCCTTCAAGAACCCCCAAAACGCGGCAGCAGATTCCTTGAGGCAGCTTGATCCCAGAATCACTGCGAAAAGACCTCTCAATATGTTCTGTTTTGGTATCGGGGAGATGAGCGGACCCAAATTCAACACCCAGCAGGAACTAATGGTTGTCCTACAGCAGTGGGGATTTCGGGTTAACAGGCCCTATATCCGAGTATGCAGTACCATCAGCGAGGCCATAGACTACTGTCACAATCTTGAGGAGACAAGAGACCAGTTTCCCTTTGAAATTGATGGTGCCGTGGTAAAGGTCAACCAGCTCGATTTACAGGCCAGACTCGGCCAGAAATCCAGTAGCCCGAGATGGGCCTTCGCGTTAAAGTTCAAAAAAACTGAAGAGGAAATCCCATGAGTAACATAAGAATACACCTTATTATTGAAGGCCGGGTTCAGGGGGTATGGTTCAGGGACTCCGCACGCAGAGAGGCCGTTTCTTTGGGTGTTTTCGGCTGGGTTAGGAATCGGCCTGATGGTACAGTGGAGGTCGTGGCAGAAGGACCGGAAGATCAAGTAGGGAAATTAACCTCCTGGTGTAACCACGGGCCACCTGCCGCAGGCGTATCCCAAGTCCATCAAACCCGGGAAAAATGGCAGGGAGAGTTCAAGTTTTTTGATATTGTATTCTAATTTTCAATAGAGGCATTGCATGAAAAGACAATACTTTAATTTATTAAGTTCTTTTTTCTTGTCACTCTTTTTCTTCGCACTGTCAGGCTGCAGCACCACAAAGACTGTGGTTGACAAAATAGTCCCCGGTGCACCTGACCTCAAAAAACGGGCCATGATCGCACCACTGGTAGACCAGGCAGAATTCGGGCGGGAGAGAACGGCACAAATAGCTGCCAACTTTGTTGAACTTCTAAAGGAATCCCCCCACCTTCTGCTCTTTCAGGGTCCCCAGGACATTCACTCAGGCACTGACAGCAAATCACCTGAGTTTGGCATCGTCATCCCCCCCGAACTCGTTCAGAGAGCCCAGGATTTAGGAATGAATGCCCTTATCATCGCGGTTCTGAACCCTCTGGAGGCAACCACAAGAAAGACCGGCATCTGGCCTTTCCGTGACATATCCCGCATTATTGAGATCTCCATGACCGTTAATATTGTTGACACGACCAGCGGGTGCCTTTATCTAACCGAACTCGATTCAGAGGAAATGGACTTCCTGATAGACGAGCTGCCAGGCCGGGATGAAAATGAGGTCATCGATCAAATTATTGAAGCAAAAATGCCCCGTATTCTGAAACGCCAGTCTGCGGCTGTAATCGAGAGTCTGGTGAAAGAGCCCTGGACCGGGCAAATCCTTTCCGTGGAAAACGGTATGATCAAAATTAATGGGGGAAAAGATGTCGGTGTTCGCCCTGATCAATTATTTACGGTTTTCGCTCGGGGTGAATCAATCACTTGCAGGGCAGGTAGATCGTTTGACATTTTAGGAAAAAAGATAGGAGAAATAAAGACAACCTCCATCATGGAAAAACATTCCCTGGCAGTACCAG
>JAYEFV010000361.1:0-10118 GCA_034658755.1 Thermodesulfobacteriota bacterium
GACAAATAAAAAAAAAGATGTGAAACAGAGGAGGTTTTTTTTATAAAATTTCCGATAAGTTTATTTATTTGTATTCAAACCGAATTCGACTGTTTTGGAAAAAAGTGTATTACGATGTATTCCGAGTCGTTCTGCCGCTTTTTTTCTATTTCCGTCAACGCTTTCAAGAATCTCGGAAATGTAATTTTTCTCAAATGCTCTCACGGCTTGTTTAAGGGTCATATCCTTAATTTCCCTTTTACCAATGTTGAAAGTGGAAATATCTTTAAGATGAATTACAGAACTTTTTGTAATGGTAAACAATCTTTCTACCAGGTTCTGAAGCTCTCTGACATTTCCCGGCCAATCATATTGTGTTAATATGTCAACTGCCTCTTCGGAAAATATTTTTGGAGGTTTCCCGGCATTCATGGAATTTAATTCCAAAAAGTGGTTCAATAGAAGTGGGATATCACCTTTTTTTTCTCTTAAGGGGGGGAGTTCAATGGGAAAAACGGCCAGCCTATAATAGAGATCTTCACGAAATTCTTCCTGTGAAATCAAATTTTTGAGGTTTTTATTCGAAGATGCCACAAACCTGACATCAACCTTGACAACCTTGGTACTGCCGAGTCTTTCAAATTCCTTTTCCTGGATAATTCGTAGAAGTTTAGCCTGCATGTTAATATCCAGAGAATCGATATCATCCAAAAAAATTGTCCCTTTATCTGCAATTTCCAGCTTGCCGACACTGGTATGGGTGGCTCCGGTAAACGCCCCTCTGTTGTGACCGAAGATTTTACTCTCCATAAGGGTCGCCGGTATGGCGGAACAATTAATAACTACAAACGGCTCTTTACGTCTCGATCCCCGGTTATGAATGGCTCTGGCAACCAGTTCCTTACCGGTACCGCTTTCCCCCTGTATGAGTACGGTACCATCACTTTGAGAAACAATCGATATTAACTCAAAGATTTTTAACATATTTTCATCTTTGCCAACCATCTTTTCAAAGGGGCAATACCGTTCAAGTTCATCTTTTAGATAGGCAACCTCTCTTACAAGGCTTCGCTTTTCCATGGCCCGCTTGATTACAGTCAAGACATCATCCACCACGAAAGGTTTAATGATATATTCATAAGCCCCCAGTTTAATTGCCTTTACCGCTGCTTGAACTTCATTAACTGCGGTTACCATGATTATTTCCGTATTAGGATCTGTTTCCTTGAATTTCTCAAGAAGGTTAAGGCCTCCGGTATCCGGCAAAAGGATATCGAGCAAAATCAGATCGACTTTATTTTTTATAAAAATATCAATAGCTACCTGACCTGTATCCGCCAGAAGCACATTATAATCATCCTTTAAGACCATGTTGAAAGACTGGCGAACGCCATTTTCATCATCAACAACAAGAATCGTATGATTTTTTTTCATATCCAATTCGCTCTTTCTTCATCTATAGTCTGTAAACTTCGTATGGACCGGATAAAAAATATCGGGAAATTTAAAATAATTCCAAACAAGCAAACTTTATGCCATGGTTTCCGGACCCGCCTGAGACAGACTATGTTAACTTATTATTATGTTATGGTTAATTCAGTGTTAATATCATTAAAAAATATATCATCACAAAATTTTATCTTCGTCAATCACAGAGTGTTCAAAACGAAGATGCACAGAAAAATGTGCACGATGCACATTTTTCTGTGCATATCTGCTATCTCATTCTCCATGAATGTACCTCGTCTATTAAAAGTATTAATTATTTTTTTTATATGTTCTTATTATTCATATTAATGTAACATCGCTCTAAACAAGGATCTTAAATAAATTCTTATATAAAATTTATCTCATAACAGCTTTTTCAAACCCCCGATCACCTCTATCAGCATTTTTTGGCACGTTTTTTGAGAAAAATATAAACAGATGGATTGATAGACATCATACGTTCTGAATATTTCATAAATAATAGTGCTCTAAATTCACCAGTTGTTTCCGCGTTGCGCCTCTATTTTCATTCTGATATTATAAATGGTTTCCTAATTTAAAACTAACCAGGCGGAAAAAAATTTCAAGAACACAAAGGAGGTCTTTTCATGAAGATTAATTTAAGTTCTTTTATGCAAGGGCGATTTAACATTTTTACGTGCAGGATGCTGGGGTGGAGAATGACCCTACATTACATGAGTATTCTTGGGAAATTATATTTTTTCTTTAACAGAAAAGAAAAATGGAAAATCAAAAGGGCTGTTAAAACAGTTTTCAATGACCATAAAAGCAGATCTGAAATTAGATCTATTACAAGAGACGTTTTTCGAGGCATATTATTCCATTACTACGAAAAATTTTTTAATGCCTTTTCCACGACTGAAACATGGAAAGCCTTTTTCCGGACACACATAGAAAATCAAGGTATAACTTCTATAAATCAAGCACTTATCAAAGGCAAGGGTGTTCTTTTAATCACCGGACATCTCGGGGGGGTCGAATTCATTCCGGGTTACCTGGCTTTAAATAATTACCCGGTAACAATTGTGGTGAAATTTTCATCAAACCGGCTGCGGGAAATATCAAATCAACGTGCCGACGAAGTTTCAGCCAGATTTATTGACCCGGACAAGACACCAAATATCATAAAAGCGATTTGTGACAATCTAAAAGAAAACCGGGTTGTGATAACCCAATGTGACGAGATAGATGAATGGAGGCCCTGCCATCATAATAAAATAGATTTTCTGGGCAAACATATTCATATGGACAAAACAATAAATATTCTATCAAAAAAATGTAAAGCCGCTATTGTTTTTGGAGCTATGCACAGAGATTCCTGGCAAAGATATAAATTTATAACATCTTCTTGGGAAGAAATGACCAAACAGTATCAGCGATCCATGGATATGTCCATCGGGGAAGTCGTGCTAAAATTTATGGAACATTATATATACAAATTTCCTGAAGAATGGTATCAATGGAAAAAATATCCGAAATTGGATATGTTTGCACCCTCTGACGTGACAGCAGAAACACCGGCATCGATTCCTGTGCTGGAACCTTCCCTTGTTTGATTCTGACGCCGGAATTGGACAAAAGGGGGCGTTTTGCAAAGGTCTCATACTGTAGGATTTTACAATGTTCTTGTTTATTGAACCGATTTCAAACAATACAGGGATGTATGTTCCTGCTTATCCCTTACCTATTCTGGAAATCACGAGTTTTATAAAGATTAACAGACCCGACATAGAAATCAAAGTTATTTCCGTAGCCATGGACTATGGATTGCCTCTTAACAAAGAAGGAAAAAAACAGATATCCCGGGAATTCTTTAATGACCTGGCTAAAATAAAACCAGAGGGTGTCGGCATATCATGTACGGCAATTTCCCAGGCAGAAGAGGTCATTGATATTTGTAATCTTATCAAAAGCTTGGATCATGATATTTTTATCTTTTTAGGCGGGTATTTCCCGACCATTTACTATGAAGAGATCTTTTCCAAAACCACGGCAGTGGATTTAATTGTGTTGGGTGAAGGCGAAGAATCTTCACTTAAGATCGTTGAACTTTTGCATATGGGGAAAAATCCGGTCACCGAAGATATCCCCGGCATTGCGTGGAAGAAAGACGGTCAAACATATTTAACCCGGAGAGGAAAACGTTTTGATCTCGCTAAAAAAGCGCTTCTTAACCTTGATTTATTAATGCATCCCAGGAAGTACGATATTTTGCCATATGCCTTCAGCAGGGGCTGTGCCTATGGGTGTAATTTTTGCATGGAAGAATTTATACGACCCCACAGAAGAAAAGTGCCGTCTGAAATAATTTATAACGACCTGAAAAATTTGACAGATAAGATCAATGCCCACACCCTGCTGGTCAGTGATGCTCTATTTAAATCTTTTGATCTGTTTCCATTACTGAGGTCATTGGGGATGAAAGTTAATTTTGAAAGTCGTTGCGATGTGCTCGATCCTTCCATTCTCTCCGGCATTGCAGATGTGTGCGGCATTATCGCGCTTGGCTTTGAGTCGGCCAGTTACAGCACTTTGAGACGCATGAATAAAGTTAAGAACAAATCTCATTATGAAAAATATATTGCAAATACCATCGCTATTTTTAAAGAAGCCGCCCGAAATGAAATTCCGATGATAATTTTCATGATTTCCGGGTATCCGGGTGATACGGAAAAAGATCTTAAAGAAAGCCTTGTCTTTGTCCAAAATTTGTCTAAATACAAAGGTCCGGGCGGACATATCTTTAAGGTAGGGGAATGTCATGTATATCCCAAAACCAAGATTTATGACCTTGCCGTATCTCTGCCGGATGTTGTTTTTGACGATGACGGTGTTTTTGGGCAGAACATTGTCAGACAGCCATCGAAAAATTTGAACTTTGAGACTATTCTCGATTATAATACAAAAATCTTTAAACTTTCCAATTACACACAAAAAATAAAAAACGCACTTTTAAATATTATGCCTTTTTTCAGACTTCCGGCTCGGTCCTTAAGGGATGATGCCATACCCGACCAGTGTTTCAGAGACAACAACAGATCAATATTTAACGTACAGGGAGAAAGCCTTTCAACTTTCAAAAAATCGGTGCCCGGGATAACCGAAAAATATAAAACATTGATGTCAGATCAAAGAAACACCCGAATTTTACCGTTATAAATTCCGGCGAAGCTTGGCATTCCCGGCCTGTATTACGCCCCGGTCGGGAGCAATCCCACTAAGTTTTTGATATATAAAAGCGGTTAATAAAATGGAAAAGGAAACGAGCTGCATAAATTCCAGAGCAATCCTTGATTATGTCAAAAAATATAATGACGGCGACTGTAGTGCTCTTTTTGGGAATCTTGACCCTGAAATTGATGCTCTCCGGGATCCTGAAAGTTTTTTAAGAGATCCCAACAGTTGGATTTCCTGCAGCGTTATTTCAAAGTTATACAAAAGAGCGGCATCAATCCTTAATGATGAAAAGGCGGCTTATAAAATTGGCAGGTATGCTACAGAAAACATTTCTCTGGGCTACGCTCAAAGTATTATATTCAAGGCATTCTGGTCTGTTAGAAAAGCGCTCAAGCACGGCCAGAAAATAAATGACCGCTGGAATAGAAACAAGAGAGTAGAGCTTGTTGAACTTAAAAAAAATGCTGCGGTTGTCCGTTTACACTGGGATCCTAAGATGGATGTAACAAAAAATATATGCCTGTATAATCAAGGCGTTTATGCTTCAATGCCGCAAATATGGAAAGGAAGCCTTGCAGTAATTAAAGAAAAATGTTGTTACTTTGATGGCAATCCATACTGTGAATACCATATTAAATGGCCTTTTAAAAACAGATTTCATGAGATTTTTTCACAGTTTTTCACGTCAAAATCGGTTCTTATGGAAACCATAACGGAAATGGAAGAAGATAAAGAAATCATAGAACAAAAATACGAGGAAGTCAACCTACTTAATATAGAGCTTAACAAAAGAATCAAACAACTTGAAGCCATACAGGAAACCGGTAAGGCAATCCTGTCTTTGCTGGACCTGGAACAACTCCTTACCGTAATCATGAACCTTCTGTCCAACGTATGCCGAATCAACCGTGCCGTAATCATGCTCGTTAATGAAGACAAAGGGTTTCTTGAATACATTCACGGTATTGGTGTTAATGGTGACGTACCGGAGGAGATCAAAAATTACAAGGTTTCTTTAAACCATTTGAGTAATATTCTTGTCAGGGTAGCCAATACCGGACGGCCGGAATATGTGCCTGAGGTAAAAAGCTCAACCCTTAGAAAAGAGAATATTATGTTGACCCACGGAAAACCTACTTCGGTGTATGTAATCCCTCTTATCACTCGCTCCAAGGTGATCGGTATTATTGCCACGGATACGGTTGATGGAAAGGGTGTGCCCAAAGAAACCCGCGAAACATTGGAAGTTTTCGCACCTCAAATCGCCATCGCAATAGAAAACGCAAAACTCTACAGCAGGCTTCAAGAACAGATGGAAGATCTCAAGCAATCACATGCCCTCTTGAGCCGGTCCGAAAAATTCTCTTTTTTAGGAAATCTGGCAGCAAGACTGGCCCATGAGATCAAGAATCCCTTAACAGCTATAGGGACCTTCATTCAAATGATGCCGCAGAAATACGACGATGAAGAATTCCAAAAAGACTTTCATAAGATTGCAATGGAAGAGACACGCCGGATAAATAATCTTATTACAGAACTTCTGGACCTGGTCAACACAAAAGAATCACACATGGAGTTAAGTGATCTCCATGAATTGATTGATTCAATGCTTCTTCTGATTTCGCCACAAACTAATGCCAAGAAGATTAATGTTTCTTGTCAATTTGATCCCAATATCGGACAAGTTTGGATGGATTCTGAAAAGATGAAACAGGTTGTTTTAAATATCCTTTCAAATGCAGTCGATTTTACCACTGAGGAGGGGAAAATCGAGTTAATTACAAAAAATTGTGCCGAAAAGGGAAAACAGGCCACAGTTAACATTGAGATTAAAGACAATGGCCCCGGAATTCCGCCTGCTCATATTGATAAGGTGTTTGATCCTTATTTTACGACTAAACATAAGAGTAATATGCACAGTGGTACAGGTCTTGGATTGTTTGTTGCCCATCAAAATATGCAAGATCATAGCGGGAGTATCCAAGTAAGAAACCATACGAACGGGGGGGCAATATTTACCTTAAAACTTCCGAATACCCCCCCCTGATCATTCCTCATTGCCAAATATTGACTTTTTACGAATTCATCAAGGATACATTATATGCGAATAGATCAGATCAGTGTATATCCGGTTATACTTCCGTTTTCAGCCGAGTTCTCTCATTCCCTGAGAAAAAGAAATTCAGTCAAAAACATCATTGCCCAAGTGGTTGCCGAACAGGGTAAAATCAAAGGATATGGTGAAGGGGCTCCAAGATCTTTTGTAACCGGAGAATCTCAGGAAAGTGCAGCTCGAAGTATATACCGCTTTACCCAGCTTAATAATTTCCCATGGGAGTTAAACGACGTTTCACAGATATGGAATTTTGTCGACGGTCTTTTCCATGGGAAAGCTCACAATGCTGCTATTTGTGCCCTGGAAACAGCGCTGTTGGATGCTTTAGGCAAAAGCCAGGGCAGAAACATCATAGACTATTTTTCCAAAGATTTTATGACAAACAAGGTTTATTACGGCTCTGCACTTCCGCTAGCCGGCAGACAAAGAATTGTTGAGATATGTCAGCTCATCAAAAAAATGAAAGTGAAAAAGTTGAAACTGAAAATGGGTAAAGACTTATCCCAAAACAAAGAAATCCTTGAAGCTGTCCGTATGGTGTTCGGAGAAGCTTGCGATCTAAAAATTGATATAAACTGTGTCTGGAATTATGCTCTGGCCTTAAAGCACGTATCTTTGATAAACAACTACGGGATTAAAGTTATTGAACAGCCTATGAGGCCGAACGACCCGGAAACCGCCGATTTTGCCGACCTTATGCAAAAAGCCGGTGTGGTCCTGATGGCCGATGAGTCGGCATGTTCTTTGGATGATATGGAAAAGATTGCCGAAGAGGGCTACTATAAGATGATAAACGTTAGATTGTCCAAATGCGGAGGGTTCAGAAATTCATTGAAGATTATCGAGTATTTAAGGTGCAACGGAATTTCTTTCCAGATCGGATGCCACTTGGGTGAGTCCGGCATTCTTTCGGCCGCCGGCAGAATTTTATGCCTTCTTTGCAATGATGCCGTATACTGTGACGGTTCATATGATGAATTTCTGCTGGAAAAAAACGTTACATTGGAAGATGTGTCAATGGGTCCGGGGGGTGAAGCCGATCCTTTGAATGGTCCGGGACTGGGTATAGCAGTAAACGGTAAAAATCTGGCGTGGTTGTCTGAAGGTTTCAACACCGTAACGGTTTATAGACCCTGACCATAGTCCGGATTAACCAGAAAAAATCATAACCGTCTTTTTTTTCTTTCTATATATTGAGTAACTGCACAGTCCAAAGTTCTTCTAACTTCTTGAAATTATTAGAACCATAAATTGGGTATCGTCATTCCCGCGAAAGCGGTAATACAGAATATTATCAGTACCATATGAATTGTGGATGCCGGATCAAGTCCGGCATGACGTAAGAACTTTAGACTCTCAAGTGAGTAAGAACATGTGCGAAAAGCCGGGTTCCTACTTCCAAGGCCCTTTCGTCAACATCGAAATTTTCTTTGTTGCCCTAACGAAGAAGTCACCAGCAGGAAGGGAACGAAGATATTGAAAAAAGCAAAAAAGGCTATTAAACGAAAAAAATGGTAAATGATAGAGTGCGCCGCCTCTTTCTGTCTGGTGCACTGACAGGTTCGAATCAAATTTAGGCGGATGCTCTCTGTAATCTTTCAGCGATCCAAATTTTGATAATTGATTGCCGGGGCACTCCAAGACGCTTTGCTTCCTTATCCAAACGATGGATCATCCATACCGGAAAATCTACATTAACTCTTTTTTGCTCTTGTCCAGGTCTTTTAGCCTTTGACAAATCTAAGAACTCGGTAATATTTTCTTTATTATCAAATTTTTTATCTAAATCCTTAGCTTTCATAAATTTCTACCTCCTCCATACGGGCACGGCGAACGGAAATAATTCTAATTTTATCATTACGATAAGTTACAATAGCGGACCAAGACTTTTGGTTAATTTGACCAATTACAATACACCTTGGTTCATCAATAGTTTTTGCTGGGATTACGATTCGGTCTGGATCATCCCATAATGCTTGAGCTTCAAAAAAATCAATCCCGTGCTTTTTCTTGTTATTTTTGCTTTTTCGGTTATCAAATTCAAATTCCATAACAATATATTTAATATACCAATATTATACCAATTGTCAATCAAATAAATATATGATTTCGAACCAACAAACCCCGCAGTTAGCGCAGTTTGCCTTTTATTAATAGGCGTTTAATGATGAAGCATGATCCCATGAAAACGGGGAGTTGCCATCATGCTTCATTACTATTGCAAACAGTTTTTAGATTATTGGCAACTGGCCGATTTCTCAGTACGTTCCATCCCGGTTTTAAGCATCCGGGTGAATGAATTTAAAGCCTTCCTGAAATCTCAAAGAATCCGGTTAGTTAAAAAGATTACATACCGGCATCTGATTAATTTTGTCGCCGATTATAAAGAAGAACCCTCAGTCCATGTCAGAAAGTCCCGGGTCTGGACGCTCAGACAATTTTTCCACTTTTTGACGATTCATCAGCACACACCAAAAAATATTGCCCTCAAGCTACCCTATCCAAAAATTGAAAAAACAGTCCCTCAGTTCCTCACACCTGACGAATACAACCGCTTAATTTGCCATTTCAGTGAACAGCCAGATTCATCTATGGGACTGAGAAATCTTATCATCATCATGCTGCATATAACCACAAACCAAGGTTTTGTTGAGACAATAACTTGCTGATATTATACTATAAATTGTTTTTATTCACTATTCAAGATTTGACACCCTTCCCTGTGTTCACGGACTTCGGCTATGGTTGCGAACTGGGTCAAAATGAAATGCACGATATCAATTGCCGTTATGGAAATGTCGGCCTTGGCCGGATCGTACTCCGGATATTTTGCGAAACCAGGATGATAAAACAGACCGGCAGTTAAGCCTTTCTCATTCATGCCATCGGCAATGGTAAGCTTTTCAAGCATGTCAAGCCCAACGACACCGTATTTGGCCTTCCATTTTTTGCCTGTTTCCCCGTCAGGCGTTAATCCTGTAAATTCAAAACCACGGGGAATTATGGTTACGCGAGAATTAAGATCAAAAGCCCCCCATTCCATACTTCGGCCGTACACAACTCCTTTGTCACGGGCCGACAATTGTATACCTGTACAAGCATTTACGGTTGTGGTGAATAGACCGAATAGTGTAGCTATCATCAACACACTCATGGTTACTACTTTGATTGTCTTTTTCATAGATTCTCTCCTTTTAATTATTAGGCTAACGAAGAGCTCACTTGCCAGAAGGGTGTGTATGATGTCGCCAAAGAAATTGAAAATCAAACTCGTAAAAAATTGTTAATGGCTAAAGCCGTGGTGCCCTTCCAGTCCAGTGCAGTGTCAGGTTCTGCT
>JAYEFV010000362.1:0-2485 GCA_034658755.1 Thermodesulfobacteriota bacterium
ACGATTTTTATATACCATGGCTTTCGATTGCTTTCAAGAGCGGAGGCGATCGAATGTGCAGTGACGTATTATTAATTGAACTGGAATGCAAACATTGTAAGCTAAGATTTAATATTTGCCGAAAATGTTATTGCGGTCATCTCTACTGCTCCAGCAGCTGTCGCCGTGAAGCTCAGTTGAAGGCTCATCGCAAAGCCCAAAGCCGATACCGTACTTCTAATAAGGGCCGCGAAGCCCATAGTTGCAATGAAAAAAAGCGACGGATGGGTAAAATTAATAAAACCATGGCTGATGAGTCTACGAATACCCCCTCTTTGCGTGTTATCTTATATCCCATTGTGCAAAATACGAAACCACGCTGCAGTTTTTGCGGCGCTTATGGAATAATTGTGGATGTTTTTCCACCTCGGTAATGTTTTTTGCGCTGTGCCAAGCGGAAATAAACACAATATCTATTAAATTGCAGGGGAGCTGCGCAAATGAAACGACATTTTTCATCTCAGGAGTTATTTGTACTACGAAATCACATTTCCATTAATACTTTGATAGAAAAGCATCTTACAGTTCCTTCAAAGTTCAGCGAAGGATTTTTTCGATTTCTTTGTCCGGTCTGTCACGAGTTTCAAACCGCCACAAATCCCAAAACCAACCTGGCCCGATGCTTTCGCTGCGAACGCAATTTTAACACCATCGACATGGTCATGATTTGCAAAGGGCTCAGATTTGTTGAAAGCGTCAAATATCTAAAAACGATTCCAAACCATTTGGAGTGAAAAACCTGATAGAAAGGAGTGTTGAAATGAAAAAGCTCAAACAGGCGCTCGATGACTATATTCTGTGGATGATATCCAGTGGTTATGCCGATAAGACCATTGGGAATTATCAACAGGTATTAGAGGATTTTGCTCATTTCGTGAAGGGTCACAAAATCCACTGGGACAATGTTTTTTCATCAGAAAATCTTGAGCAGTTCCATCAAATCACAAAACGTCAATTGACAGCTGTCAGGGGATTATGCCGTTATCTTGTGAGACAAAAAAGAATCAACGCACCCATTGAAAAACAAAAACATCTGCTGGCCGATGTCTATGAAGCCTATCTGCATTACTATGCCACCGCCCGGCAGGTCAACAACAGACGCATTAAGTCGATTAGAAGAGTACTAGTCGCTTTGGAAGACTATCTTGAAAATAAAAAGATAAAATTGACTGTTTTAACCATTGAACACCTTGATGCGTTTTTCGCTGAATTTAATTGCGGCTTTTCTCCGGCCACCTGTAAAGTGTACCGTTCGATTGTCAGAGGGTTTTTAACCCTACAACGAAACTTAATTATATTTATTATTGATTATGGCCACGTAATCTGTTATACTCCGAAGATAAAACCAAAAGGAGACAGATTATGTTACCACAAATTCGAAACCAAGAGCATCTCTTTCCTGTTCCTAAGTTTACTGTATCCAGCGCTGATGTTAAAGACTTTACAAATGAACTCAAAGGGTTTCACGAAGTATTCAGTGACTGTTTTCACCGTAGCGAATCCAGAGATCATTTTTTTCGTTACATGGTCGGCCAATTCAGTGAGCTAGAAAGAAAGTCCATTGAGCCGATTGCGTTAAACGTTGAAAACGGTAATGTTCGCCCCATGCAACGCTTTATAAGCGATGCCCAATGGGATGACGATAAAATGTTAAATAAGTATCATAGTCTTGTTAATGAAGATATGGGCACCGATGATGGTGTCCTGATCTTCGATGAAAGCGGATTCGTTAAAAAAGGTAATGACTCAATTGGCGTTGGCAGACAATACTGTGGCAGCATCGGCAAAGTCGAAAACAGTCAGGTTGGTGTTTTTGCCGCCTACGCATCCCCGTATGGTTATGCGCTGTTAGATAAACGCTTGTTCATTCCAAAAAAATGGTTTTTAGATGATTACAAACTCAGACGTAAAAAGTGTAAACTGCCTGAGAATATTGAATTTAAAACCAAGCCCCAGCTGGCTGTTCAAATGCTTAACAACATCGTTGAGGAGCAAATTATCCCCTTCAAATATGCGTTGGCTGATTCACTGTATGGTACAAGCCCGCAATTCATTGAAGCTTTAGAATCCTTAATCGGTGCGACCTACTTTGTACAGGTACCAGAAGATACAAGATGTTGGCTCAAACGGCCCATTACTATGGAAAAACAATATAAGTATAAGGGAGAGATCCGTTCGAGAACGGTTTTAGAAAAAACCGCAAAAAAGCCCATACCCGTCAGCACCCTGGCCAGAAACATCAACAATTATTTCTGGTATAGACGCAAAGTATCTGAAGGCACCAAGGGTCCTATTGAGTATGAATTTACACGAAGACGGATCATTCTATCAAACAACGACTTGCCACAAAAAACTCTATGGCTGATTATGCGGCGTAGTATCGATGATCAGCCTGTTTACAACTATTATTTGAGCAATGCCCCACCCAGTGCCAGGCTAAGCCTTT
>JAYEFV010000363.1:0-10103 GCA_034658755.1 Thermodesulfobacteriota bacterium
TCGGTACTTTATCCAAATAAATTATACCCTCGTTCAAGAATAGAGATAGTTTTGATGATTCAAGGAAATCGTTTGAGCACTCTCTTATATCAATATAATAAAATGCAAAACCTTTTTCGTTTATATCAGTGATTTGACCCAGCCGTATATCATGGGGCTTGAGTACAGCAAATATAGTGTCCTTGACATTGAATCGCTTATGTCTCCTACGCTCTGATAGCTCTTTTTTAACCTTGAACCGCTTATATTTCCTACGCTCAGTCAGCCCTTTTCCTTTGGCCATGTCATAAACTCCACAAGAGAAATATTAGGACCCCCTTGGCTAATGTCCATAATGAATAAAAAAAGCCTCCAAAGAGATATTGGATCCCTATGGAGGCTTTATATGGATATTTAAGAACCTCTTTCATAATGATATATTACCGTTCAAAGGTTAATATGTGAAAAAGATCTTAACATACTATTCCATATTATAAAGCATATTGTGTGTCAAGAAAATAAATGTACCATATATGGTGGCTTTTTCTGAAGATAATATCGGACATTACTGTGTTTGAACCATCTTGATTTTCCTGAAATCAACAATCCGGCATGTAAAAATCCTGGCCCAGGCGCCGCCCCAGAGGGGCTCTGCCCCGGCGGGAAGATCAGGTTTTCAATGTAAAACTAAAAAGGGCTGTTGACAGCCTTTCCCTTTCTTTCATCTATTTTTTCAAAGGCACCTTCAATAGCGCGCTCTAACACTTCAAATTTGATCGGCTTAGAAAGAAAGCCATCAAAGCCCATCTTTTCAAGCTGATCAGAATCAACCTCTGTAAAACCACCAGAAAAAGCATAAATAAGCGTTTCTGAGGTTCTTTCTCTAATTCGCGCACACAATTCAATGCCATCCATCTCCGGCATTCTTAAATCCGTTATAATAAGTGGAAACTTTTCATTCTCTAATATTTCCAAAGCCTCTTTCGCATTTTTAGCAAATTCAGGGTCGTATCCAAGCTTAACAAGATTTATTTCCATTATTTCCCTTATAGATTCTTCATCGTCCACAACTAATATTTTTTTTGAAAGCGTCGTCATGTAACTCCCTTTCTCGTCTATATCAGCCCCCCGCAATGCACGATTGCCTACCTCAACAATGCGTTTCCCAAAATTGAAGGTTTATAACCAAAATCAATTCTTACATATCTTGTCAACATGAAATCCATTAAAACTAATAAATATCAAACTCGGACTGTAAATATCAAGTCAAGATCGTTCTAAAGATATCCATTCCATCTCAGATCTGGCAGTTGTCGTTATACATTGAGAATATTCTTGCGGTCTTTGTAAGTCCGCAGATGGGAAAAGACTTTAAGGTATTGAGCAAGAGACATTCAATGTCCCGGCACTTAGAACGCTTATCTGTATTTTATACTTCTTCAATCATGGATCAAGGTGATCCCAATTCCTTCAGAAATGAGTATAGTATGCTCCCCTTCCTTTTCCATGAAGAAAAAGTTTCCTGTTTCTCACCAAGTTCTGCAAATATTTTTTTACCGTGTTTCGAAGGTAAAGATTCTCATTAATTTTCAGGCAAGATTCAGGAATAAAAATACTTGCCATAGCCGCATAATGGAAATATTTTATATCTAAAATCTGCATTAACTGTTCGCGAAAGAATGAAAACGGGTTGTCATTTCAATACAATAAAATATACAATCTGACAGAATGACCGGTACTGTATTGCTGTGTATGTTTATGAAAAATTTAGGCTATTAATTGACCGAAGACTATTCAAATTAAGGAGGCATAAAATGAAGGTTCTTGTACTCTATTTTTCCAAAGGCGGAAACACTAGAAAACTAGCCGAGGCCATTGCTCTGGGCGTTGAAGATGTTGACGGAGTTGAATGCGTAATGAGAAAGACCGACGAGGTCACAAAGGATGATTTCGTCCAAGCACAAGGGATCATTGCAGGATCTCCCGTATACTTCGGCGTCATGGCAGCGGAATTAAAGAAGGTATTTGATGATTTCGTGGGTGTGAGAAAGAAGATGGATGGAAAGATTGGGGCTGCCTTTACTACATCCGGGGATCCCACGGGCGGTAAGGAGACAACCATGATGTCCATCATCCAGGCACTTCTTATCTACGGCATGGTAATAACCGGCGACCCCATGGATGCCACCGGTCACTATGGCACTGCCTGCGTGGGGGCGCCTGATGAGAAAACAGCTGAAAATGGACGTAAGCTCGGCCGCAGGGTTGGAGAATTGGCGAAAAAGCTGCGGGGGTAGGAACACTCTTCAGTTTTACACCCTAACCCGGACAAGCCGGCCTCCGGCTCCGCTTCTCTCCGAGGCGTAGGATCGTGCCTCTACGAGCCGGAGGCCAGCCCGTAGGGCTTACAGGCCGGAGGGTAGAGCCTACGGCTTGGAGAGAACCAAAAATATTTGCCATAAAGACACAAAGGATATATTTATGATTCTTTCTTCGTGCCTTGCTGCCTTAGTGGCAGAATGGAAAAAGTTTTGCCATAAAATGCACGAAAATGATTTCTAAGGGCCTAAAAGAGCGGAAGTCGAGGATGCGACCCCGATGTTTTACAAACCTTTAGTTCGCGCCGTTTTTATTTTTCCGCTTCTTAAGAGAAAGCACTCTTTTGTGCAGCCTGATGGATTGCGGGGTAACCTCCACCACCTCGTCGTCTTTTATAAAATTTATGGCCCTTTCGAGAGTCATGGGTTTTACCGGCGAGCATACTATGCTTTCATCTTTTCCAGCCGCGCGGATATTTGTGAGCTTTTTCTCCTTGCTTGGATTTGCACTGATATCGACGGCCTTGTTGTGTTCGCCGATGATCATTCCTTCATAAACAGGTTCTCCGGGGACGATGAAAAGGTGGCCCCTGGGCTCGAGGTGGTAGAGGGCGTATGCAACAGCGTTCCCCTGTCGGTCTGAAACAATCGAGCCGGTAAACCGGGTGGGAAATTCACCGCGAAACGCCTCGTACCCTCCAAAAAGGGTGTTTATGATTCCGGTCCCCTTTGTGTCCGTCAGGAATTCATCCCGGTAACCGATTAAAGCGCGTGAGGGAATGGAAAATTCCGCCCTTACTCTTCCGCTGCCGTTATTGACAAGGTTTGTCAGCCGTCCCTTTCTTATGGAAAGCTTTTCGGTGACAACCCCGAAAAAATCCGCATCACAATCCACAAACAGTTTCTCTATGGGCTCGAGCATGGTTCCGTTTGAATGTTTGTAAATCACTTTTGGACGGCCCACAGAAAGTTCGAACCCTTCCCGCCGCATGGTTTCGATTAGAATGGCCATCTGGAACTCACCTCTGCCTTTTACGATAAACCTTTCCCTGTCCTCGGTCTGTTCTAACCTGACGGCAACGTTTTTAAGGGTTTCCTTGATCAGCCGTTCGCGTATTTTGCCGGACTGTACGATTTTGCCTTCCTTCCCGCTCAAGGGAGAGGTGTTTATGGTAAATTCAATGGAGATGGTCGGCTCGTCGACGGTTATTCTCTTTAAGGGTTTTAGATATTCCCGGGTACAGATCGTGTCACCGATTTTGACATCCTCGATTCCGGAAAGAACAACAATATCGCCGGGTTCCGCCGCATCAACCTCTTTCAGATTCATCCCGTCATATACCTGAAGCTTGGATATCTTGAGCGGGAGGTGCTCCACTTTGTCGTTGATACAAACCATGGTGTCATGGAACTCGGCTTTTCCGTTAAAAATTCTTCCGATGGCAAGCCGTCCAAGATAATCTGAATATCCGAGATCAGACACCAGCATCTGAAACGGTTCTTTGGAGTCATATTCAGGGGCCGGTATCTCATTGAGGATGGTTTCAAAAAGAAGATGAAGGTCAGCCCTTTTTTCGGCCAGGGTCTTTTTTGCAATGCCTTGGCGTCCGATGGCATACAGATATGGAAAATCGAGCTGTTCGTCGTCTGCATCGAGATCGATGAAAAGGTCATATATCTCATCGAGAATCTGTTCAGGACGTGCATCCTTTCTGTCGATCTTGTTGATCACCACAACAACCTTGAGTCCTTTCTCAAAGGTTTTCTTCAACACGAAACGGGTCTGTGGCAGCGGTCCTTCAGACGCATCCACGAGCAAAATCGCACCGTCCGCCATGGACAGTGCGCGCTCGACCTCTCCGCCGAAATCGGCATGTCCGGGCGTGTCGATGATGTTTATCTTTACCCCGTTCCATTTCACGGAACAGTTTTTTGCAGCAATGGTTATTCCTCTTTCCCTTTCGAGGTCCATGCTGTCCATGATTCTCTCATCAACTTCAAGGCCCGGCCTGAAGAGCCCGCTCTGCCTGAACATGGCATCAACAAGAGTTGTCTTGCCGTGGTCAACATGCGCAATGATCGCGATGTTTCTTATTTTTTCATTTCTGTTAATTTTTTTCACTGGATACACTTCCGTATTAATTAAAGGTCAAACCACAAAAATAAACATCGAAATTTTTTTTGCAACCTTTTAATCAAGTGACATACAAAATATTATTCGCCTTCGCCAGAATACCCTGTAATTTGTTGAAGCGAAGTGAAAATCCCAATCCTTAGGGTTCGGAACGCAGTGGAGACCTCATTGTCGTGGGAATCCGGACCATCATTAACCTTTGCCCTGTTGGGGTGATCATTCATGCTGTAGAAGTTATATTGCGGGATATAGGGTGTGTGTGGAAAGATTGCAGCAATAAAGCAAGTTTTGCCAGAAACGTTCCCCGGGAAGATAGGGAAGGCACATTAACAATTTACCAAAAAATGTCAATTAATTGAGGGTTCGGGGAGTTATCATCATCATTCTTTATGGCTTGGCGCAATGGATGACCAGATTTTAATTGACCTGACAGCCATCTGATATGATATCCTAAATCCGGGTCATCTTTAAAAGATTTGGTGATTTTCAAAGAATTTAAGGGGTCAAGGATTCGAGGGCATGCTTTGGCTTCCAAATCTTTTCTTTTTAAAAATGCATGGCACTTACAGCAATCGCAAGTCATTTTATAACCGTTGAAAGTATATTAATTAAATGATTTATAACTGCATTTTGGTCAGATATACCGGTGAGTTCGGGGTAAAGTCCACCCAGTCACAGGAGTATATTGAAGATCTTATTCATAATAACATCAAGCGGGCATTAACGGCCTCAGAAGGGCCGGGTCTTCTCGACCGCATCAGGTTTTTTACTCGTCAAGGTCGTCTTTATATCTATTTTGAAGAGCAACAAGACACGGATGTCGATTTATTAATTGCAGTTGTCGGACGAACATTTGGGATCTCTTCCATTTCACCCTGTTTTCGCACCTCAGTTCGCGATAAAACCGCTGTTGTCTCGGTAGCGGCTAAGCTGATGGTGGCACACGGAATCGGCCCCGGCAGTTTTAAAATCGCAGTGCGCGCAATAAAGAATCCGAAATTAGATATTCCCTCTCTAAAACAAGACATCACCAGCTTATGTAATAAGATAGCTCTAAACAACGGGTCGCAAAAAGTATTCTCAAGGCCTCGTTTCAAAAAAGGACCAAAATGGAAAATGGGCCCTTGGGGCGGCGAAATTGAGAGCAAGCCAGAGATAGAGGTTTATAAGGATCACGCTTTCATATCGGCAGAGCGGATTAAATCCCCGGGAGGCTTTCCGCTGGGTTTGGAAAATCAACTGGTCGCACTGGTTAGCGGCGGTTTAGATTCGCCGATCGCTGCCTGGCTGGCAATGCGGCGCGGCGCTGTTCCGGTTTTTGTTGTCATGGATCCTGATAATGACAGCAAAGGCTCCAAGGCAAAAGCCTCTGCTGTAAGAGAAAAAGCGCTGGAAAACATTAAGGTTTTGGTTGAATATACAAAAGGGGCCCTCAAAGCGCCGACCGTCTATGTCGCTTCATATCAATCTGTGCTGGATACGTTTATTCAACACGGGTCCCAAAAAGGCATCACTTGTCTGCTTTGCAAGCGTTTTATGTATCGAGTGGCCGAACAGATCTGCTTTCTTCATGACTGCCAAGGTATCGTGACCGGGGAAATACTCGGCGAACAGGCCAGCCAAACAGCCAAGAACCTCAGAGTGCTCAACAGTGCCGTAATGATACCGGTGCATCGACCCCTCTTCGGGTTTGATAAGGATGAAGTCGTCACCCTGGCCAGCCGCATAGGAACGATGCCAATCGCCACCATCGCATCAGTTCCATGCAAAGGGGTGCCAAACCGCCCCACCATTCGCGGGGAAGTGTTCGAAGTTGAAAAAGTAGAAGAGAAAATTGACATAACAAAATATCTTGAACAATGTTTGAGCTGCATAGAGAAGGTATCCTAATAATATTGCACACAACTTTTTAAAGAGTATTGGCTTATTTCAAATAGGGGGTCATTATGCTCTTGGTTCTTGAGGAAAACCAATAAGAGTCAAGAGCAAACTTGGCCCCAAGAAAAGAACATTCCGGCTATAACGGAATGACTGGCGGGGTTGCCCAAGGCAAGCAAAAGGGGAGAGCGATCATCTGACTTAGGGTTCGCGCAAAAATAACCTCGCAGAATTGGCGCTCAGATTGATAAATTAAATAGCCCCCTTCGCGTTTAAATATGTTTTTGTTGTAGGAATCAGATTCAAGAAAGACTTCCCCGTTTTTATTAAATTGTCTTCTTTACCTTTCTTTTTGGGCAGGGGATAATTTTTTAAGATCAATTTCGTATTGAAGTCTTACCGACTCCGGTGGGGACAGATGTCCTTCTGCGGCGAGACCTGCGTTTTTTCCTCGCAGGGATAGGCTTAGGCATGGTGAGCCATTCTTCCTTGGGCTCGATGCAGCTCAGCTTCTGTTCGATGAACGCCTCAATGGCGGGAATGTAGAAGGCGTCCTTCTCATCAGCGAAGCTAACAGAGGTACCGGTGGCACCCGCCCTGCCGGTGCGCCCGATCCGGTGGACGTAATCTTCCGGATCACGGGGCAGCATGAAATTAATGACGTGATCCATGCCTTCGATGTGGATGCCGCGTCCGGCCACATCCGTTGCCACCAGAACTCGGATCTTTCCGGTCTTGAAGGCCTCGAGGCGACGAATCCGCTTCTTTTGGGGAATATCACCGGAGAGCGTCGAACAGTTGATGCTGTGGCGGGTCAACATCTTTGCGAGGCTTCTCACTTCGTCGCGCCTGTTGCAGAAAATCAGGACTCGTTTGAGATTCTGTCGATGGATGATGTTGAACAGGAGTACAAATTTATCGATGGTGGTCACGATGTAGACGACCTGCTCCACCGTCTCCACCGCGATCTGTTCCGGTTCGATTTCCACGGTTACAGAGTTACGGGTCCATTGGGAGGCGAGTCGGGTGATTTCACCGGTCAGCGTCGCGCTGAAAAGAAGCGTCTGACGCTTGTCTTTTGCCGGGGTGCTGTAGATAATCTTTCGCACATCGGGGATAAAACCCATGTCGAGCATCCGGTCGGCCTCGTCGATGATCAGCACCTCGATCTTTTTCAGGATGATGTTGCGGCGCCGCTGAAAGTCGAGCAGTCTCCCGGGCGTTGCGACGACAATATCCACCGGACCGGCGGAAAGTTGCTTTCTCTGCTTTTTATAATCCATGCCACCGAACACGGAAATGGTTTGAAGGTCCGTGTACTTGGAAAAATGACGCGCTTCCTCGGAGATTTGGAGAACCAACTCCCGGGTGGGGGCTAAAACCAGAATCCGGGGCGTGCCGGGTTTTCGTTTGTCCCGGATGGGGTTATTCAGCATCCGGGTGATGACGGTGGTCAGGAATGCAGCCGTTTTCCCCGTTCCGGTCTGGGCTCGGCCGCTGGCATCCTTGCCGGACAGACTGCTGGGAAGGATTTTGGCCTGGATCGGTGTACAGTACTCGAAGCCGAGATCGCTTATGGCATGAAGCAGCGGGTTGGGAAGATCGAAATCATGAAACCGTGTCTTGCCTTCGGCCGGCGGGACTTTGAACTGTGAAACATCCCACCTCGCTTTCAGTGCCGCGCCGACGGATGCTGCCGGTGCATCCTCTCTCCGTCGGATCTTCTTTCCTTTTTTACGAGAGGCGCGCCTATGAAGGGGAGCGCCCTTTTGATTTTGTCGGTTAAATTTATTGATTAGATCTCGCAATCAAAATGCTAAGGGCATGCCATCTTAATCCATGGGATGCCCTTTTTATTTATAAGCCATCTCAAAAATGCATCTAACGCCCAATGGCTGCGTTCCATGCCGCCTTACCCTTGAGCGTAATCTACTATTTTTGAGTTAGCTTCTAATAAATGGTGCGCTAAACCACAATGTCATTTTCTGCATCAGGGCTTTTTTGGCCCTGTTCGATGTTAAATGATAACAACTTTTTGGAAAAAATCAAGATGTTTCCGGCTAATTCGGTTGAACGCACTTTGCCGAGCTGAAGCAGAATAATCCAATTTGATATGATGTAAATCTCCTATATAGATTCCAACTTTCCCCAGCGATCCCAATTACACAAACCGGCAAATAGAAGCTTATTTTTTGAGGGGCGTCCCGTTTTTCACACGCGTGCTTGATTTAAGGTCACCGAACAACACTGGGCATTTATTTCTTTTTTTCTTTTTTCAATTTTCGTTTTTCCTTTGGATTAAGCTGGGCCTTTTTCTGTTGTTCCCTTTTGCCTTTGTCTTTTTTCCCCTTATCACCCATATCTGTTTCTCCTTGTTTGAAAGTGAATTGTGCCGGACTGTGGCGGCGAAACCCCGTGTTCGGTCGTAGAGGGTACCAGAAAACAAAATATCATCCAAGTACCGATAAATTGAGTATACCATAGAAATCTTCTTTTTCAAAACCTGACTTATTGCCAGTATCTTAAAAACGGCTGACTTACAGATATCATACATTATCGAGGTCAATTCAAGTAAATTCTATTTTTGATACCGGCTACAGTCGTGATCTTTTTCTCCGCTCTTTGTGAGTAAGTGCTAATTTTTCTATTATGGCATCGGTCACAAAATCTTGGATAGCTATTTTACTTTCATCACAGAAGATCTTTACCCTTTTAGTTAAATCTTTCGGCAGCTCGGTGCTAAGCAGCTCAGTTTCGGTTTCCTCCGGATCCGGATTCTTTTTCATGTTCCCCTTTCGTATCTTTTTTGATATAAATCTTTTTATTCCTTTTATTCAGTGCTCGGTTTATGCCTTCACATAAATACCAATTCCCGCTTTTTTAATCTTGCCCTGCTTTTTTAGAATTTTAACATTGTCGTATATTTTTCTTTTATTGAAACCGGTCTTTTCCATCAGTATAGAGACATCAACGCCCTTTTTGCTTCTTTGAATAACCCCGAGAACAGTATTAGCTGCTGTTAAGATGTTTGATACTTACTGTATCATCTCTAAACGTAAACGGTGGCTGCTAATTCATAATTCAAGCTTTGATATACATATAAAGGGCTTACGATGGAATAGTGGCTATTCCGTGGGAAGATAATTTATTATCTATAAGTATTGCGCATAAAGCGTGACATTTTCTTTTTTATTTAAGAGACCATTGGTTTAATAAAGACACCTCCCCATCCATAGCAAAAGATGCTATGGACCAGTACGTAATTTACGTAACATAAACATTATGGATCTAGAAGATGTCTAACAAAAGTATACGCTGGAATCGATTTACATTCAAGCAATAATTACATCGGAATTATGGATCAGGATTACAAAAGGCTATTTGGTCAGAAAATGCCAAATAATATGGACGATGTTATCAAAGTGTTAGAGCCATTCAAGGCTGATCTGGAAAGAATTATTATCGAATCTACCTACAACTGGTACTGGCTTGTGGACGGTTTGCAGGAACATGGCTATACGGTTCATCTGGCTAATCCGCCGGCGATAAAACAATACGAAGGCATTAAACACACTGATGACAGATGGGACTCTTTTTGGCTGGCACAAATGAAGCACTTAAACATTTTACCTGAAGACTATATATACCCAAAAAAACAAAGAGCTGTGCGAGATTTACTGCGAAGAAGACTATTTTTTGTAAAACACGGAACAGCAAATATTTTAATCCTGCAAAGTACGATTACCAGAGATCTTGGAATTAAGATGTCAGTCAATGAAATAAAAAAGCTGAAG
>JAYEFV010000364.1:0-2481 GCA_034658755.1 Thermodesulfobacteriota bacterium
TTGCCCTCACGGGGTCCCTACCCGGTTTTTCCGGGAGCATATTGGGCTTACCAAGTTCTATGTCACAGATAATTGTGAACGCCTTAGAAGCCATCTGTAAGCCGGAAACCGTCTGTCCATTCCCTATAACGTCTCCGCAGCCGTTATAGTCTGATTTCGTACCTTTGCCGAATAAGAAAGAGCGATTACTCGCTCTCCCTCTTCTAAGAACCGGACTTGTAACTTTCATTACATCCGGCTCAAGCCTTCTATAACCCTTTAAATCGGGCAGCAGTTATTTGTCATGGTCTCTGTTGCATGTTGGCATATCTTCTTTGATTTGTTTTCCACTCTCTTAGCCATAGCTTTTAATCTCTTGAATCTCTGTTTTGATTTTCGCAAAACAAAGTAGTCATTATCAAGATAAGGGTTCATACCGATTTTTAATTTCGTATGTCTAACTATTTTGGTATCCGATAGGAGTTTCAGTTTTTTATTACCCTCTGCGAAGACCCAATTTCTATTTCCTACGTTGTGCCAATATTTATTAACAATCCAACGTTTAGATTTGGATTTAGACTTCGATTTGTGTCTTCTTTTAGCCCAGTGCCAGAGCATATTCCATACCATATGGTCAAGTTTACCGAATATTTCACTTGACACAACACTTTGGTGATAGTTTGCCCATCCAGTTATAACTGGGTTAAGAGTATCAATTAAGGCCTCTTGCTTCCATGCTTTTCCTTTCTTGATAATATTACTGATTTTTTCAGTAAATTTCTTTATCGATTTTCGGGAAGGTTTAACAAGGAGCTTTCCTTTATACTTTCTGAAATTCCAGCCAAGAAAATCAAAACCATTATCTATATGGGTTATCAAAGTTTTCTCATCAGATAATTCCAGACCTCTATCCTCTAGGAAATTCGTGATCAATTCTTTAACTTCTGTAGCCATTTCTTCATTTTTTGCAGTAACTATGAAATCATCCGCATATCTTACAAAATTTACTTTGTTTTTATTGCGGTATTTATTCACAAGTATATTCTCAATTCCGTCTAAAGTAATATTAGCCAAAATTGGTGATATGATACCACCCTGCGGAGTTCCTGCTTTCGTTGGAAATAGCGTGCGGTTAAATACATATCCCGCTTTAAGAAACTGTTTAAGAATAGATTTATCCATAGGAATATTGTCTAATAACCATTGATGAGAAATGTTATCGAAGCAACCCTTAATATCTCCTTCCAGTACCCATTCTGGTGAGCTTTGTTTGCACAGACAGGTGAAAACTTGTTCACAGGCATCATGTGTACTTCTGAATTTTCTAAATCCAAATGACCTCTGGTCGCCCGTTACTTCTGCAATCGGTTCTAGGGCTAATGCGTAGAGTGATTGCATAGTCCTGTCATACATGGTCGGGATACCTAAAGGACGCTTCTTTGTTGTCCCATATTTTTCTATGTAGATTCTCTTTAATGGTTTGGCTTTATATCTTCTATCAGTTAGACTGAGAGCGGCTTTCATTTTGGCTTCAGGTGATGACCATGTTTCACCGTCAATCCCCGCCGTTCTTTTACCCTTATTTTGATTTGTGTTTCTTGTGGCTAATAATTTGGCAAAATATGAGTGGGTTAGCAAATACTGCAATCTTTTAACTAGCCACCATTTACCTTCTATAACTGCTTTTGTAATCCTGACCTGTAGCCTATTAACATGTTTTTCAACTTTCTTCCAGTCGATGCTATTCCACTGGTTTCTTAGCTGCACGTTTGTAAGCTTCTCACTTTGCAGTGTATTTGAAATTCTTACATTCATAGGTCATACCTTCGTTCATACAATAGAACACCGTAGAGTAAGTCAGCATCCTTTCAAATTAAGGCAAATTTTGAACCTCTATTCAATTCATTACAAATTGACATTCGCTTTTTACTCTTTCCTCTACCCTCTGCATCATTGTTGTCTATTGCTAGATTCCTACCCAGGGGGAATGCATAGGGCTTACCAAGTTCTACATCATAAATAATTTTGAATACTTTAGAAGCCACCTATAAGCCGAAAATCATTTGTCCATTTATTATAATGTAAACCAAGCCATTATAACCCGATTTTATACCTTTTAGTTAAGCGTATCAGTCTTATTTCGCTTATTAACGCTTACGACTCTTACGGTGATTCAACATGTGTTTCTTCATGGTACTCTTATCCTAACAGATTGGCTGGATTAGACTTCCAACATTTCCATATTGTCCTATGAGCACTACACCCTGGCGTTACCACCAACGCATATCATAGTAGGATTACTCCAAATGGATGGAGTAGCACAGCGGCAATTTATAATGTAACTTCTTGTCACAATGGTTTAAGCGTGACAATCCGTTTTCGCTTATCCCGTGTTACGACTCTTTCGATGGTTCGCATTACACTCTTCATAGCGTTCTTATCCTGGCAGTTGATCCGAATCGGATTTTCTGATTTTTCCACGTTGTTCCGCGGGCTTACTAC
>JAYEFV010000365.1:0-10060 GCA_034658755.1 Thermodesulfobacteriota bacterium
TCTATTGATCGCAAACAAAATGGAGAAGGATGTTTAAGATTATAATATTATTCATATTTATTGTAATTCTAATCTTGTTTTATATTGTGATTATATGGGAATTATGGCCTCAGGCATTTTATCTCCATTTTGTTTATCCCTCGGGAAAGTCTATGATATGCCATCTCCTTTGTTGTCAAGGGCTCGCAGTAGCTTACGGAGATTTATCCCGCTTTACAAGCTGGGCTTCGCCCTTGGCCGCCGCGGATCTGGCGCATCCTCGACTTTCGCTCAATTGAGGTTTAAGTTCAGTCACACATGTCGGGACTCGCAAGTTCCCTGAAGGATGGAAGCACTCTCCCTGAACTTTGTATGCTAAAAATTAAATTCTTAGCACATGTAGGGAGGAAATGTAAATTCAATATTGTTTAGGTGCCGACTTAGTCAGGAAAAAGCTGATAGACAACAGATGGAATTTGATTCCGAATAGACCTGGAGCCCATTCTATGGAGGTTTCTTATTTTAAGATGTTGTATGAAAAGTGGCGGTTGACAATCTGGCTCGTTTCGGGCGGTCTGAAAACTCGACCTCCCGCTTCGCGCTCTGGACCCAGAAAGTTCAGACCGCTTTTTTTCCACCACCTGAAAAGGCCATAGCACATTGTATCATGAACACTTCTTTCAAACTGGAAAATTGAAAATCTAAAATACAAGATTTCGATTCCATATCTACACATTTTGCCCCTGATTGAATTGATAGATTCAGGACAAACCTATATTACAAATTCAGTTTTCTTTTATTTCCTGTACCTTAGAAATTGACTTCAGACTCAAATATCTGCTAAATTGCGATTTCGGCTATCCCGGATTTCTCACAGGGCCGGTTTGAAATTTGCTAAAAAGCTACTTAAATGGAATATATCGAGGAAATGAATATAGCATTCAGGCGGATTCGCATTTTACACTGTTTGATCTATCAAGTGGTAAATAGACTTGTAGTTTTTGGCACAAGGTAAATCGAGCTTTAGCAGGATTCATTTAGGTAATAAAATCGTTCATTGTTATATAAAAAGGAACACAAGATTGATGAAGCGAATATTCTACATAATTATCTGCACATGGATTCTTCTCGTCGCTGCCCAAAACACACTAGCCTACAATGTGGAGATGCTTTATCCATTATATAATTATCCCAATTGGAATGATCCAGACTCTTATATTTGGGATGATATTGCGGCAGCTGGTAGTGATATTCCTATCACCGCAATTATTAATCCTGCAAACGGCCCTGGTGGTGATAGCAGCCCGAACTCTGATTTTCAAAAAGGGCTCAAGGATCTGACCGAAGGAGGTGTGGAAATCATCGGTTATGTGGCTACAGAGTATGGGACTCGCAATATTAATTATGTCAAGTCGGATATCAAACAATATAATGATGATTTTACGGATGGGGATAATTATTCTGTTACAGGTATTTTTCTTGACCAAGTCAAAAATACAACCGACAGAAATACGCTCGCGTACTATCAGGAGCTATGGCATTACGTAAAAAATAGCTCCGATACACCCAATCTCGATTTCGTGGTCCTCAATCCCGGAATAAATACGCCTGAAGTATTTCTGGACTTTGCGGATGTTATAATTGTTTTCGAAGGAAATTTTTCGGACTGGATAAATTACACCCCGGATTCCTATCTGGTCAACTATACATCTGATCGGTTTTCATACCTGGTACACAGCACAATGGGTGGTTGTGTAGAGATGGAAAATGCGATTGATCTTGGGCCAAAACGCAACATATTATATGGATTTGTTACCGATGATCTTTTGCCGAACCCCTGGGACAACTTTCCTTCGTTTTGGGAGGAAGAAGTAGATGATTTCACTTCGCTTAGAATCTTCAACACAATCTTTTCGGCGGCAGGTACGGGCAACATAACGATCGATGTGTCTTCAACTCAAGGAGCATATTTAGAAGATTTAGAAATAAAATTGGACTCTGATGCCAGCATTAAGCAAACCGGCAAACATAATAATTATAAATTTCTAGATGGGCTTGCTTCCTTCAAAATAAAGGGTTTAAGTCCTGGCATAACAGTTCAGGTCATAATTACCTTTCCGAGCAATTATTCCGAGAACTCTAAATACTACAAAGTTACTAATAATGGCTTTGGGGAAGTTTCTAATGCAGTGATCAATGGGAATACCGTCAGTTTAACTTTAACCGATGGTGGGCTGACAGATCTGGATGGGCAAAAAAATGCTGAAATCGCTAATATAGGAGGCTTAGCCGAAAAACAAACAGACAGTGCCGACGGCAGCGGCGGTAGTTCCAGCGTATGTTGTATCGCCACGGCTGCTTATGAGTCGTCAATGTCTGCGTATTTAAATGTCTTGCGTGAGTTCCGGGATCGCTATATGCTTACAAACGCTATGGGAAAAGCTTTTGTGCGCCTATACTATTTCTACTCACCGCCTATTGTCCATTGTATTTCCAATTATACTAACTTAAGGGCGATTGTACGTATGACCCTGTTACCCTTTGTGGGAGCAAGTTGGGTTGCCTTAAACCTTGGCCCTGTATATAGCTTGGCTTTCATGCTCTTTTTATGTTCTGGTTTTATTGGTCTTATTTTTATTATGAGGAAATTTAAGAGATAAATAATAATATAATTTCGGCAGATAGTTAAGGAAGTTTAAAACGGTCCCGCCTTCTTCGATCTACCCTCCGAGTTAATACTATATGCACTGCCTGCCGGTGTTTTTGATAGATTGCTTTGATCTTCAAATCCCTTCTGCACTAAGGGTTCGCGCAAAAATAACTTCACATTTTTAAACCGGCTCTCTTTAAATGATTTAATCATTTTTTAATAATTGTTGTATTTGATCCATCAAATGGCTGATCTTTATCAGATGATTTTCCAGCTCTGTCTGTAGTCCTTGGCTCAACAACTTCTTTTTTTGGCCTGATTATTCGTGTAAGATCCTCGTGTTGTTGTAGAGAAGAGCTTCCAATCATAACAGTTTCACCTATTGGATCATGATCTGATATCATGAACTTGAACTCAAAGATATAAAAATGTATTATATCACCACTTTTCAATTTAACTGGATCATGATGAGCAATTTTTTTATTATTTAAGCTGGTTCCATTTGTGCTTCGATAATCTTCCAGATAGAAAAATCCTTCTTTGAATTCAATTGTAGCATGAAAGCTTGATATTTTGCTATCTGGTATTACGATATCATTGCTTGAATCGCGTCCTATGGTTATCCGGCTCTTATTTAGTGCCAGCGGCATAATACCGTTCAAGCTGACTTTCTTGATATCAATCAGCGTTGCCTCAGGTATTGGTAGGTCTGATGTGAAAGGTGATTCTGAAACCTGATGATCCGAAACAGGCTTTAACAGAGATTTGGTTTTTCTAAAGTAAAATATATACCAAATAATTGCTCCCAATAGAATAAAGGATACAATAAGAATAAACGATAATAAAAAGATCCTTAGTGAAGAAGCAGACGTTTTAACTGACGTTTTAACTGACGTTTTAACTGACGTTTTAGCTGACGTTTTAGCTTTTGGTTTGTTTATGGACTCTGTGATTTTTTTAAATATACCGGGAATATCGGCAGCTCTAACCGCTCTGAAATATTCCCCATTTGTCTTAAGTGCTAATGTCTGAATTAGGTTAACATCTGCCTTTTCAGTAAAAGCGATTCCAAAAATTCGAATACCCGATTTTTGGCTTTCTTCCGCCAAGTCTTCTCTAAGCCATCTTCCCCTTTCAATATCCTTCAATTTGTCCCCGGTATCTACTATTCCGTCGGTAAGAAAAATAATAGCTTTCTCAGCGTCGTCTCTACCGTTTGCTTTGAGTTCATAAATAGCCCTTTCAATCCCTGCCGGGCTGTTGGTGAACTGCCCCTTGTAATTAACTTTTTCCATGCTTTTAACAAATTTTGTATCCGGTTTATCACCTCTTTTTTCTGCGAGTGGCTCAACAAGCCTTGCGGTCTGATCAAAAATGACCATGCCAAGACTTGATTTGCTTCCAAGAGCATTTGAAAAACTCGTTATCACTTCTCTGGTAATAAAATTTGGATCATTTTCTTTCATGCTCCCCGAATTATCGATAACAAAAATGATGTCTAACTTCGGTTCGAATTTATCTCTGATCGGCGCTTTATTTTTACTATCCAGAGAAACTCCATAACAGCATAAACTCATGCCCCAGACCAAAATAGCGATACCAGTACAATAAAATTGTTTTTTTATCACAAATTTAATCATAATGAATCACCTTTTTCCCTTGTCTTGATTACACTTAGATTATATCGAGCAGTTAGATTATTCAACCTTTTTGTTTAAAATTTTATGAGAATTCCGCAGAATACCCCGCCATTGATGGCGGGGGGTAGTCACTGAGGCTACCTCCTAGCAGATTGTAATTCCAATATTATATTAAATTGTGGTTATAGGTGAATTATGTTTTTTGTATTTTATATCCATTTTGTTTACTCTTCTGGAAGGTCGAGGATACGCTATCTCCTTTGTTTCAAGGGCTCGCAGTCCCACTTTCAGCAGGACGGCTTCGCCCTATCCTTTGCTCAATTGAGATTGTAAAAAATGGCGATTCAGTTTAGCGCACGTATTTGTATGATAAGATAAATTTTGAAAAAAAAAGCCAGATTTTCGAGAATATGCGGATATATGGCTGGAATGGTTTATTCTCTTGATTTTTCAGATAAGTTTGATAGATTTTAACAATCGTATCTTCGGTTAGCTATAAATATTTGTGGAATGTATTTCTGGAATATCGGATATTTGTGTTGCCAACAAGGATCGGTTAGTGCCTTAGATGATTTTTGGGGTTTTATTATGAGTACTCTATTCTATACTGATGAGCGTTGCAATAAACTATTCGCCCTTTGCGTTCTGATATGGGCAGCTTTTGTCTGGTCAAGCGGTGTATGTTATGCCGGCAATGATAATCTCATATACAAAGCGACACTCAAGGGCAAGGATATCATGATCTTTAACGGTATTCCACTAGAAGAAGGTTGGGGAGAGTCTCTTGTATACCGGGCAACTAAAGATTCAGCAGATACGAGAACTATGGGCTCACTCGGCGGTTTGCCTGTAGTTGACATCTTCAACCATAACAGCGGCATTGCTTTTTTCAATACATCGACTTTTCAGGAGCCTTTTACCATCCGGCTGACGTACTATGACGACAGGGTAACCATTGAAGCCTGGGGCGGCAGCCATATCGAAAGATTTATACACAAAGGTGACTACTATGAGGCTGTACGGGAGTTTGCCTTGCGTATGCAAAAAAAGGGGCTTTCAGTACAACCGGCACCGGCATGGGCGTTTGACCCCATTTGGGAAACTTACGGATTTGAGGAGGATTTCGATAGTGCAACCATCAGGAAGATGCTGCCGCTGTTAAAGGAACTCGGCATAAAAACGATTACTATTGATTCCGGATGGTACGGCCATGGACGTGGTGATCAGATCGATTTCTACACCGGGGATTTTGAGATAAATCCTGATACTATTGGCTCTGAGAGAGAGTTTAAAGGCCTGATCAGAAACCTCCATGCAGAAGGTTTTCGTGTTCGGCTGTGGTGGGCGCCTGGCGTTTCCGAGCGCGGCACTAAACTTGCCAGACAGCACCCCGACTGGTTTTACCGCAAGGCAGAGTCTTCCACAGGTGAAACGGGTGATTACTATCTTGATCCAACAAATCCTGAGGTTGTGGCCTGGAACCGGGCTCTCGTGAAAAGGCTGATTGGCTATGGTGTGGATGGATTCAAACAAGATGATGTTTTTCACATTATTACGAAGGATCCAAAAGTTCATCAGGCATATGCAAAACTTTTTAAGGATATATTCCGCATTAGTCAAGAGTTAAAGACAGACTTTACAGTGAACACATGCAACTGTGGCTTGGCCCAGAATTTTTATCAAATAAACAGTCAAAATCAGATCATTACATCCGATCCTGTCGGTTCCGATCAGTTTCGCCACAGGGCGAAATATCTTCATGCGCTGAATATTAATGGTGCCGCAATCCTTGGTGATCACGTCGAACTTACAAAAGGTGATGTAGGGCCACAAGAACTAAAAAAGGCCCAATTCTACAAATCAGTGGATTTTGCCTCGGTTGTTCCTCTTGGAATGGTGTTGCAAACAAAATTCCGTCGAAATCCCGGATCGTTCTATCGTAAATGGTTTGAGATCTACCATAAATACAGGTTCTATCAGATGAAGTGGGTAAATATTCCTCTCATCCCAGGCCGGTTGGAGCAGTACCTCATGCGGTGTGGAGAAGAACTGTATTTTTCATTTTTTACAGGTAAACCCTCTGATTGGTTTTTCGGTGAGATAACACTTTCACGCCTCAAGCCCCAAACAACGTATGAAGTATATGATATTGTAAACGAAATAAGTCTGGGTGAATTTATAGCCGATAATGATAGGTACAGGTTGAATGTGAAGTTTAAGGGAAGCTATGTTCTGCAGGTGAAACCGATTGATTTGAACGCGGTGAAAAAACCAAGCTAATGATAATTAAACCTAAGTACATATATTCATAAATACGGTAACGTATTTATAACTTGGTTTAATCATTCTATGCTATTAATTTTTTGTCATAAATGGATAGATTGCACCGGTTCATGAAATATCCGGGCTGATCGTCACTATGGCGTTGATTCCGACTTCCAGAGGAATGACCAGCCTATTTCCATCTTTTGAAAAAGTAAGCTCCTTAGGCATGCTCCATTGCGGCTCGCTCTGAATAATTTTTTCAACCTTTTGGCTCATATCCCACGGAACAGATAATTCTAGGGAGAATCGTTTGGGTTGATTCGATATTTTGCCGATCCAACTGTAATTGAGCACATGAATAATCATCTGTTGCTGAAAAACATAAGGCTGAATGACCACCGGTACTTTTCCCGTGGTCCAGGGGAGCACTCCTGCATCTTTTATCCAGGAAAGGAGAGGTCTACTAATTCCATCATCATGAGTTTTAATATATTTTTGTCCGACCAAATCTTGCCAAAAACAAATCCGGCCCTGGCCTAAAGTTAGGGTGACTATCTTATCTTTATTATCTCCAAGAATATCTTTCCAAAGACTTTCTTTTCGTTGAGTTCCGAACTCATCCCAGTGGCCGGGTTTGGGTCCGCTTACAATTAAAGTAGAACCGTTCAAAACGGCTTTTAACAGCATCTCTTTCTCGGCTTCGGTGATAATCGCCATGTAAGGTAAGACAAGAACTTTGTAGTTTCCTATCAAATCCTCACTCACACGACTCATAGGGAAAATATCTGCTGGTATTTGATGCTGAAATAAAAAGATGGAAAGACCGCGGTAATCGCCGATATAATCCAATGTCAAAGGAGTCCCTTCTTTCATTCCAAGCCACTGCCGATCTCTCATTGGAGGTGAAGCGCTTACGACCATGCCTCCTTTGTATAAAGCATCCAAAAAATCACGATTGCGCTCTGAGTATAAAACAGCAACCTGGGCAATGGGTTGTGATCGAAAAATATGTTTAGAGTACTTTGCAATCCAGTTATACATCATACCTCGAAATTCCATGCCGACCGAGGTCGTCATTTTGGGTACTCTCAATTCATAAGGATTGTTTTGCGCGGCGATGGCCCCAGCCATAACCAGCTGGGAATCAGCATCATTATATCCATAACAAAAAGCCCACGAAGGACGGTCCATGGTGGCGCCTCGGCAATATTTGTAAATATTGTATTGAGCCATCCAGTCATCATAGCTGGCATCAGCCATGGCTGTTGTCTCGCTGCTGCCGTCTTCTTCCCAAACTATAAAATTATTCTTCATCGAACTGCCTTCGGTGCCCCATTCAGTTGCTCCTAGGTGATCCAAAGAAACGACTTCGGCAATAGTAATGACATTGGGATCGACTGAGTTTATGGCTTTTTTACACTCCTCGACAAATTCTGTCAGGGTCTCATGACGCCATTGAAGATAACGCCAAAATCTTTTGTCTGACACATCAAATTTTATAGGGAATTCCAGGCCTGTCTGGCGGGCAAATTTTTCTCGACAATAGTTACATGCGCATCCCCATTTAGCCACAACTAGCCCCAACAGCGGTACATCAAGCCAGAGGCCGTCCACTCCCGTTTTCGACAGTTGTTTCAAGCGGTTATTATACCACTCACGATATGGTGAGTTGGGACACATCCACGCGCTTTCGTCGTTTGGTTCAACCCAAAAAACTTTCTGACCATAGAAAACACCTCGGCGTTCTCTGTCAAAAGAGAGTTGTAACCAATCCGGATGTAAACGGCCAATTGTGTCTTTTCGAAAACGTCCGTTAGGTGTAATAACTTCCAGACTTGGATAATACCAGACGACCTTCAAACCGCGTTCGTGAGCAAGTTTGGTTGTATCTTTAATAAGTTGCAACTCCATAACGAAATCTTCTTCGGTCAGATAATCGGACAGTCGGCTGTCGGCTTCCAATACATTTGCTCCCTGTGCAATCGCCCGGTCTAACTCCATTTCCATGCGTTGCCGATCAACCTTAACTCCTGATACCGGAAAACCAAATATACGCGCTTCAGCAATCCAATCCGGATATTTTGCTCCGGACAGTTTAACTCCGGTTCCTTTTTGGACTGGAGGAACTGCAAACACCTTCCGGACATGCAAAGACGGCAAAAGCGCCATAATCCCTGCCATTCCCGTGGCCTTCAAAAAATCTCGTCTATTAAAATACACTTTTTGATGGCGTGGACCAATGCTGTTCTCTTTTTCCTTCATATTTCCCACCTCAATCTCCTGCTCTAATATAAATCGCCATTAGAAAAATTTTTAATATAACCTGATCCAACTTTCAAATATTATGGCCGGGTTCTATCTTTCGAAAAACTTGGTTGTGAAACTAAAGTGAGTTAAATGGAACGAGCGACACTTTAGAAGTGTAAAATACTTGATTGATTATTAGTACGTTCCGTGCATTCCTGCCTGCCCCGTAGGTCCGGGAGATCCTACTGGTGTGTTAAATATTTTCGCTTTCCTTGATTATGGATAAAATTGAATAGGTTGAAACTGGCTCTAATTATTTTATGTTCAATTCGCTTTATTTTTTTTAAATCGATATTACCATACATTTCAAGAAAAATAATTAAAATTCCAAATTATATGCCATTCTTTTATTTTTATTTAGACCTTGATTTTTTTTTAAATCGATATTACCATACATTTCAAGAAAAATAATTAAAATTCCAAATTATATGCCATTCTTTTATTTTTATTTAGACCTTGATTTTTTTTTATAATCGATATTACCTTTAATTTAAAGAAAAATAATTAAAACCCCAGATTACATACCATAAAGTCAAACTTGTAATATTAAATTTTATTCTAATCTTGTTATAACTAGCATAACTGTTAAGGAGTTATACCCATGAGGCAATGGAGATATAGATTTTTCCTGCTCATGCTACCAGTACTGCTGTTAATATTAGCAACTGCCGGCGCTGTATCGGCTTCACAAGGAACAAAGATTCTCGTATTGTTTAAAGAACGTGATCCGCATCATGAAGGGATTGTGAACTTTTTGACCGGTTTTCTAAACCAGGCCGGTTATGAGTTTGACACACGTGATGTAGAGGCCTTGCTCGTCGAGAATCCTGATATGGCGCCTTATTCCGGAATTATGACTTGCTACCAGACATCCCAGATGGTTGGTGGCGATATATATCCACATTGGCTTGTCAAGCAAATGGAAGCGGGCCGGCGCATCTTGATTATCGGTAGTTACGGTGCCTATCAAGGAATGATTCATAAACCGGATGGGTCATTTGTGGAGTGGAATGAGTCAACGCAAACGATTAATACTTTTTTTCATCCGTTTGGATTGGAATTCTATTTCGCATTCACCGGTGATTCCAATAAACTTCGGCTTGTCACAGCCGACAAGAAATACGCCCAGTTTCAAGCTCCGATTACACAGAAAGATCTCAATTATTACCAGCTGTATAAGACTGTTAATCCAGAGAATAGAATCTTGTTTGAATTGGAG
>JAYEFV010000366.1:0-10028 GCA_034658755.1 Thermodesulfobacteriota bacterium
CCAAAGCTTTTATCGATTCTAAATTCTCGCATTTTTCGCCACAACGAGGTTCGATGCATGCCCAACATTTCGGCTGCTTTAGTCCTGTTTCCTTTTGCCGCAAGCAGTGCTCTTTTGATATTTTCTTCTTCTGTACTTAGGTCACTTTCCGGTGGCGGGGGCGGCGTGCCATTTTTATCGGCATGCCGTATCTCTGGAGGGAGATGCTTTATTTCTAATATAGGTCCGTCAGCCAGAACAAAAGCGTGTTCCATGGCATTTTCCAATTCTCTTATATTTCCAGGCCAAAGGTAATTTGTCAGTATATCCTTTGTCCTCGAAGAAATACCGACAATATTTTTTTTATAATAACGGTTCAGTCTGGTAATATAGAAATCCAGCAAAAGAGGAATATCTTCTTTTCTTTCACGCAAAGGAGGTAGATCAATTTGAAAAACCTTTAATCGGTAAAGCAGATCATCACGAAATGCTCCTTTTGACACCAACTCAAACAGATCCCTGTTTGTTGCTGACAGAATGCGTACGTCCACGGGTATTCTTTTTAAAGATCCCAAAGGCTCAACAATTTTTTCCTGCAAAACCCTCAACAATTTAACCTGTGTGTCCATATGTAATGTACCGACTTCATCTAAAAAGAGCGTTCCGCCATCAGCCACGTTAAAACGGCCGGGTCGATTTGAAGTTGCTCCGGTAAACGCTCCTTTCACATGCCCAAAAAGTTCACCTTCAATCAGGGTGTCAGGAAGCGCAGAACAATTTACCGGTACGAAAGACCCGTTCTTTCTATGGCTAACATTGTGTATGGTGCGTGCAATTAACTCTTTACCGGTGCCGGTTTCTCCCAATATAAGAACAGACGAATCATAATTCTTTATGGTTTCAATTAAGGCAAAAATATTTTTCATTTTTTCGGAATTGCCAATAATTTCACCATAACGGTCCATTTGCATGGCTATTTTCCGGAGTCGTGTCATTTCTGAAACATCATGCAAAATCAGTACAACGCCGGCATCCGAATCGCTAACTTCTTCAATAATGGCAGTGCTTACTAAATAAGATTTGGTATCACCGGACGGTGTAATAACCTCAATGGTATAATTTCGAACCACTTTTCGGGCTTTAATGGTTTCTTTTAAAACTTCAATCAAACCGGGAATATTTTTTTTGAAAATTTTGCCTGCTTTTTTCCCGATAATGTTTTTAAGCGGCAATTGAAGCATTTGGGAAATGGCTTTGTTGGCCGTGGCGATATTCATATCTGCATCCAGAATAGCGACAATTCCATCCGGCAGACTGTCGAAAACGGTTTTTAATTCATCAAATCTTTTTACATATTCCGAAAATGTTGATGGTTGTTCTGTTTTTTGCATAATTTTATAATACCTATGATTTTAACTGCTCATCCGGGTTAATCTTTTTTTTGCTTCGGATAAATAATAAGCCGGTCTCCGGGATGGATCGCCTTGTTTAAGTCAATACGGTTCCAGATCAAAAGAACTGCCAGAGGCACATGGAACTTCTCGGCAATAGATGATAGATTATCCCCCTCTTTAATGACATAGATCCTATCAGTTTTGTTTCCCTGATAATTTTTGACGAGTCGTTTATAGCGGGCTTTAAACCCTTTATTAGCTCCTTTGGGAATGAGAATAGTATGACTGCCTTCGGTGAGATAGTGTCCCCGAATTTCGCAATTTAGATCCTTGATGACTTTAAAATCAGTTTGAGAAGCGGTTGCAATAAGGCTGAGCGGAATTTCCTGGAAACAATCGATGTCTATCTGATCAAATTCGAGCGCGGGATAATAGTCAACATCGGTGAGATTAAATCCGAATTTAGCAGGATCCGAAAAAATAAGCTTTACCGAAAGAATGCGGAATATGAATCGTTGAGTTTCAAGGGGCAGGTAGAGTCGGTAATAATCGCTGGTGTGCTGTACCATAATTTCGGCCCGTAGCCCTTCTTCGCCCATATTATAGGCAGCAACTGCGAGTGTCCAGGTTCCCATCAATTTATGAAGCTCTTTCAAATACTTTATTGCGGCCCTGGTAGAGGCAAATAAGTTTCGCCTCTCATCGATATTTTTACTAATTATCAGCCCGTATCTGCGACCAGTATCAGCCAGAAACTGCCAGAATCCGATAGCTCCCTTTCTGGAGCCCGCATGGGCACGAAGCGCACTTTCGGCAATAGCCAGGTACTTCAGGTCGTTCGGCATGCCGTTTTCCCGCAACATTTTTTCAATATATGGAAGATATCGACGGGAACGCTTCAACCAAAGAATTACCTGAGGTCTATCCCAAATTGAAAGCAGAAGTTCTTTTTCAAATCGCTCCTGAACATCCTGATGTTTCATTGGAACCCGCTCTCCGCAGAACGACAGGGGACCAATATTTTTAACAGATGACACCAGCGAAGGGAGGTCGGCCGGTTTGGTCGAAGAACCGTAAACATCAAAAGCCAAAAATAAAACTATGGCCAGAATCAAAAGAATCTTTCTTTTCATGCGCAACGCCTCCTAACCCAGACCGACCGGATTTACAATCTTTGTACAATTCCGCAGTATATAAAGGTCTATGGTCATTTTTATCTGATTAATAACGAGGTCTGAACTAACGCCATGAGACCTTTGCAAAACGCCTCTTTTTGCCCAATCCAGGCGTTAGGCTCAAATTTTAATCCTCAAAATACTTAATCTATTCCTGTGGTTAAAATTTTCGCCTTCCTTGGCCTTGAACAAAAATGAACATTTTTCAAAGGTCTCGCCATATTGTACTTATCCGGCTTTTTTGAGTGAGCCCTTGGACTATGAAATATCTGGGTTAAGAATTTGTTTATGGAAAAGGAGAAATAGATTATTCAAGATTTTTTGCTCGCTCTTTATACAGAAAATGATATATAAAATCACAATACCTGTCTAACTGAACTCTTCCCTTACGTGATACTGAGTATCTCCAGAACCCATAAAGTTTTGTAAGATTTATCAGACGCTCACTGTATGATTTCCAGTTAAAATGTTCTTGGACTCTTTGGATACCGTTTTCAGAGATCATCGACCAGCAACTTTTATCTGTATTGCACGTTTCAATAAAGCTTTCGAGGCTTTTGGCGATAAGCTCGGGTTTGCTCGTGTTAAGTAGAAATCCATTGACACCGTATTCAATAATCTCGAGCGGTCCGCCAAATTTTGGCCCGAATGTTGGCAGACCCGAGGCCATTGCTTCAATGATAGTGAGGCCAAAAGCTTCAAAAAGGGCGGGTTGTACAAACATACCGCCGTGATCTGCGATGATTCGATAAACCTCACCCGTATCAAGTTTATTGATACTGGGCAGCCAACGAAATTTGCCATGGAGATTATAGCGTTCAATTAGATCGTAAGCTTTATTGATTTCTTCCCTTTCTTCAAGGTCTTTGGATTCTTCAATATGAATTGTTCCTGCCGCGAATATAAGATTACAGTTTTGCTGAAGTGTTTTGCTAATACCAAATGCCTGGATAAGGCCTGTGATGTTTTTTACTTTATCAAATCGGGCCATTGTAAAAATCGGTAGTTTTTCAGGTCTGTCCAGTTGTCCATAGATATCTTCTGACTTTTCATGGAAAAGCCTTTTTTCCCATTGCATGGTTTTAGTCTTTATCCGTTTTTCCTTGATGTAGTAGGGAAAATAAAGATTTTCATCCACACCCGGTGGAATCACATTAAATTTTGGAGAAAAAAGGTTAATGCCGCTTACAACCTGATAGAGGCCGGGCAAGGTAAAAAATTGGTAGGATTCATATTGACCCATGGTATCTTCCGTTCCGGTGATTTCCTGATGGGTGCTTGTGATAATAAAATCCGATTTGTTCATTGAAAGAATGTCTGCTATGAATTGAAGCGAAAAGTGGTAGTCATTTTCCTTGTCTTGCCAGTACAGATCGGAAAAAGGATATTTGGTCTTTTCAAGTGCATGGGCAATCGTACATTGAATCACGTCGAATTTATCTGAAAGTAATGAAGCAACAAGGTTTCCGTCCGAATAATTCCCAATGATAACATCAGGATATCCTTCAAACTCACTGACAAGTTCGGTTGAAGCATCATCGGCAAAAGTTTCGAGGTAGGGCCAGATTTTAAAACGCGAGACCCAGTGTTTTACGCTGTTGTAATCATTGTCTCTGAAAGGTATTCTAAGGATAAACCCGTTATGGGTCTGAAATATTTTTTCCATTTTCTGATTACAGGTTGTGTTTTCTGCCTGGGGTATAAGCCTTGTTACAACGATTATCTTTGGTTCAACATCAATGCCTGTTAATTGAATTGTTTTTTTTAAATATTTTTCAAGAGCACGGACCTGGTCAAGTATATAGATCACCTGCCCGCCGGTATCCGGCTTTCCGAGAACATCGGTCTGGCCGAACCATCCGTGAGGAGATATAATCGCAACCTTTGATATAAGGGGCATGGGAACGCGCGATATGAACTTTTCCAACAAATAATCCGTGGGTTCATTTACAAGATCGATCAGAATCTGCATGGTCTCGATGATTCTGCCCACCGTGTTTCCCCATCCGGCTTCGAATCCTGTCTTTTTCATCTTGGTCATTACAGCCGAATACGGGGCTTCAGGTTTTCTGGTTTCAAGCCATTCTTTTATTTTTTCAATTTTGCCAAAAAAAGTTTTAAAATTATTTATCAAGTCGCCGTTTACCAATAATTGCTGTTCTTTAAATTTGTGCAATTTTATGAACTCAAATAGCTTTTCGTTCCACTCATTCGGGTTGTTGAAAATATTGCTGCATAAATAACGGTTAAGAAATCGTATTCCGTTACCGATTGACCGGCTATCTTTTATTGAAGGTGAGTAATCATAAAACGGCATGAAATCTATATGGGGATGGCTATCATTTTTCTGTTCTATCAATCCATGCTGATCTTTCAGGTCAAGATATGCGGATATTTCGGTTTCTTCAATATATTCTCCGTCACTGCGGATGAGATAGAACCGGTATTTTGCAATAGCGTACCGATGCATGACAGCTATATGTTCATGTATAATAAAAGACTCCTGAATTTTTTTTATAAAATTAAAAATGGATGATTTTTCGCGGAATCTTTTGGTCTTCTTATTAACGTCACAGTATTGGCGAAAGATTTGAATGACGTCATTTCTCAGAAAGAATTTCTTTTCCTTGTTTGTAACGAATGTAATATATTCTCTAAAACTCATTCTGTCATTTTTAGTAATAATTGATGTCAGTTGATTTCTCATAACTATGTGTTATAATCCTTTGCTTTCTCAATCAATTTATAATTTTCTATTGCCTCTATAATACCGCCGGCGCACGCTTTTTTTGCAAAATATATATTTTTTCCTCCTTTAAGCTTTTCAAGCTCCTTACTGTAGTTGCCCACAACAACGGCAAGGGGGTCACCCCGCAGCATTTCTTCATCATTTCCAGAATCACCGCAAACCAGAAAGTCTTTTAATGGAATATCCCACTTGTAACTCAGATACCGTATTGCCTTACCCTTGGAAGCCCGGTATGGCAGGATATCCAAATACTTTTGTTGTGAGTAAATCATATTATAACGACACCTGTTTTTTAATAATAAGTCGTGGATCATGGTCAATCGATCTTTAGCAGGGGGCATGTTATAGCTGATTTTGAATGATGTCTGGTTTGAATCTTCCTGATATTCCAGAAAATCGAAATCCTTGAGAAGCGTGACTATCTTCTCCCTGTTCCATTGGCTCGATATGTGGCTCTCCCAGCCTTTGCCATAATGCAGGAACTTACTGTAGTAAATTTCTGTCCCTACAGACGAAATGATAACATCCGGATGATGCACGCCATGATGCTTCAGAAATTCAACGGCAGATTTAACGTTGCGTCCGGTGGCAACACCAAAGCCAATATACTTGTGATTTTCCTTTAGCAGATCGAGTAACTCTCGGAGATGATCGTTTTTTTTGCTGATCAGCGTGTCATCGATATCCGTAATCAAAAAATAGCCAAGACTTAACAATCGTCTTCCAATCGAATCCGAGGGTATAGCGGGTTGCATGTCCGGAGCTTCTTGCGCTGCAACGAGTCGTTTTACTTCTTCAGCGTACTTTAAGGCATGACTTTGCCATGTGTAGTGTTCTCGAACTTTCATTATGCCGTTTTTCGAAAATTGATCCCAGTTGTTATTATCTGATAAAATTCTCTTAATACCGTCGGCTATTTCCAGTGTCTTTGTCGGATCGATCAAAATACCGTTTCCACAATTGGCTATAATTTCTTCCGGCCCGCCGTCATTAGTTGAAACGACCGGAAGCCCCGTGGCAGAAGCTTCTAACAGGGTTAGACCAAAAGGCTCGGTCAATGCAGGGTTTACAAATACGCCTTTTTTATTCGCGGCCACACGGTACAGCTCGGGAACCTCATATTCAAAATCATGCTTTTTGGGAATGGCCATTTTACCGTATAAATCATATTTGTCCATTAGCAGCAGCATGTTAGTAAGTACATCTCTCTCATTTTCTTCCATTGCTTCAATATCTTTTCGAATTCCTGCAAAAATGGCAAGATTGGCCATGGTTTGGAGTTCCTGGTCCTTTCCATAGGCCTTGACAAGTCCTGAAATATTTTTTCGTTTATCCGGGCGGCAAAGAGCTAAAATCAGGGGCTTTTCAGGATGGACAAAAAAACGGTTTAACTCCTGTAAAATAGATGCCTTAGCATACATCTCCTCCTCGGATTTTTCACTCTCCGGCAAAATGTCGTGATAATAAGGATAAAATTTTTCAATATCAATTCCTGGGGGAATGACCCTAAAATCCGGCAATTTGTTGTGTTGGTACATGCCGTACTGCGTATTAACTTCCTGAGCGGTGCTTGCGATGATCAGATCCGCATAATTCATGACCTCTTCTTCAACAGAAATACGGTGGTCGATTTTGTACTTTTTGACAATTTCTGTTTCCTTCATGCCTTCGTTCATGAGCTTTTGCTTTTTGGCCCTGCCTAAAGAATGACCTGTAAATACAAAGGGTATTCCGAAAATACGGGCAAGTTGCATGGCCACATACCCGGCATCGGCATAGTGACCATGTACGATGTCAGGAATTGCCTCCTGACGTTTGATGAATTTGATGGTTTTATCGATGTATTCATCTAAATGCGGCCATAACAATTCCTTGCGAAAATACTTGCGTCCCCCACATTGAATTCTAATAATACGAAATTTATCATTTACTTCCTCAATGGGCTTCCCATAATCTTCGGAAACAGTTTTGTCCACAATCAGTCGGGTGAAAAGATCCACTTTTCCAATGTCTTCTACCTGGCTTAAATGGCGACCCAACTCCATAACGTAGTTGATCTGTCCTCCGGTGTCCGCATCGCGGCCCAGTTCCATGCTTTCGGCTCGAAGCAAACCGTGAACACTGAACATTTGAATGTAATATTTGCGGGTCGACATGTTGTTATCCTTTTATAATATCTGTGAAAGGTTCGTAAAATGATACTGACTCGGGAATTGCGCCTTCTATCTTGCAAATCTGCGATGCGAATAAGGAAGCCCTGTGTAAAATAGTTTCAGGGGGCCACTGTCTAAGGATTCCGGCCGCAAGCATGGCGGCGTAGGCATCCCCGGCACCTACGGAATCGATAATTTTATTTGTTTTTTCCGATTCAACACGAAAAAAACCATCTTTGGTGTATATCTCGCTCCCTTGGCCACCCTTGGTCAGCGAAATGATTTCCAATGGATAGGCATCCATAAGATATTTCATAAAATTGTTATGATCGTTTCTATATTTGAGGATACGTTTGATCTCATCACGCTCCTCTTTATTTATTTTTAACACATTCGTCTGTGACAGCGAAGTTAGAACAACTGCATCGTTGTAACATGCAGGCCGCAGGTTGATATCATAAAAACAGCGGGCAGAAGGCGGTTTGTGTGAAAGTATCGCCTGTATGGTTTTAAAGCCCGGCGCTTTTCTTTGGACCAGAGTGCCGAAATAGATCAGTTCGGATTCGTGAATCAACTGCAAATGAACCTCTTGCACAAATTCGATATTGTCATAGGCGACATTGGAGGTAATTGTAAAAGTTGGCACACCTTTTTCATCCAGTCTCACTTGTACAGTTCCGGTAGGGTGTGCATCGTCAATCTGAATATAACCCGAGTTGAATCCAAATTGCTCCAGTTTCTCTATGATGTCTTTTCCGTCAGCATCGTTTCCAACCCTTGAAATAAAGCGTACCGGAAAGCCGAGGTTTTTAAGATGAAAGGCAAAATTAAAGGGGGCACCCCCCAGGCACTTGTAATCCGGAAACGCATCGAACAAAATTTCACCGACAACCAGAATCATATATTGCCTCTCTTATTCACTGATCGGTTTCAGGGAAAAAACAGACCAAACCTTCGAGCACGCCGGAGGTATATTTTTTTTTCTTCTTTTCTTTACGACAGCGCCCATTTACTTATGATTATATCGTTTCCGAAGTTATATTATCAAGTTCTTTTGAAATATCGTAACCGTTCACAGGTTCAGGGTTCAACGTTCAGGGTTAAGGACAAAGAAAGGGCATTGGCAAATATGCTAACTTACTATGTTGATAAATTCAGTATAAGCCAACATAATTTATGCATCCAGTTTTTCCCGGACATATTTTTTAAGATGAAATATTTCCGGTGGCCACTTGTTCGGGTCTGATTCTGTTAAAAATGTTTTAATTTGATACGCATTGATATTTTTTAGCTCCTCCTGAGGGATATTCCCCTCTGCCATCATTCGAAACCGGGAGGGTATGATGTCCGGTGTTACATTCTTGTTTTTATCCATGCCAATAGCTCACCTCAAATCATTTATTAACAGATCAGTAGCGCAACAAAGCGGCTAATGGCGCCTCGTCAGGGACCGCATCAGGTGTTACCGCATATACTGTGCCTCCATTCAGAATGGTCTGAATGGCAGCAAAATCCAACAGATCTTCATTGCCTGGTTCTTTTCTATGCTGGAAACGGACTTCATTGCTAATTGGATCAAAGGTTCCCCATCGTTGAACACCGATAGCAACAAATAGTAAATCTACCCTACCGTGATAGGATTCCGGAACAATCTCTTTAATATTGTTGGATGCAAGCCCGCTGCCGGCAAACTGCCTGTATTTATCAGCCGCTTTCTTCTGTTTCTGTTGAAAAAAAGGTTTCACAATGTTCCAGACGTCTCTTTGCAATTCTCCAGCACTCATTTTTTCTGGATTTCCCTCAATACCTTGGTCTAAAAGATTAGGATACGTATTAGCCTTCCTATATATTGGGAACAGATAATTAACAGCTGCCAGTACCAGAGGACATCTTTCATCACCGAGCAGTTCTCGGAGACCCTTATCAATCCGGCGAAAGTACCGGAGAATATTGTCTTTGGAATTATCAATACCAACTCCATGACCGTGGAACACGGCGGAACGCTTGTTTCTGCCCCCCGGCGTTCCGGTATGGAACTGGAGTTGTTTTTCCGCATCGTCATGCTTAAGAGCTTCCGCAAGATTCCTGGGCATCTCCTTCAGATCAACATCATTAACGCTATGTCGCGTACACTGAAAAAGCCTCACTTCATTTTGGCTGATGGCTAAGATGTAAAACCGTCCATCACCGCTGAGAATCGGGAGAAGCGGCTTGATGTGAAAACGGTCGGTTACAACAACCAATTCGGAAAATTTGATCGGTAGTCGATATGGTGAAAAAACTTCCTGTGAGAGGAATAAAGCGAATCCTTCGCTTTGATTTCCCCAGAAAAGCATTTCCCTAAACAAGTTGTGCGCTGGTTCTAAAAAATCGCAGATGTTTTGTTTGGGGATTTTCATCGTGATTAAGGTCTTTTCGGCTTCTCGAAGCAGGTTTTTAAATCTAATCTGATTCTGTTGACTTTCTGCCGGTGTAGGGCGCGTGGGCATAAAGATGGAAACACATACCCCTTTTTGCTTTTTCATTAATTTTTTTAATGATTCGTGGCTAAATAGCTCCATCCAAGGAATTTTCCTTT
>JAYEFV010000367.1:0-9998 GCA_034658755.1 Thermodesulfobacteriota bacterium
AATGTATATGACATTCTTAAATACAATAATGTAGTTTTGCTTGAGTCTTCGATAAAGAGTATTGAAGGGAGACTGCTCGGATGAATCCGTATGATATTATTAAGAGGCCCTTGATTACTGAAAAAACCAGTATTCAAAAAGAGGATTACAACCAGATGTCATTCGAAGTAGACCGCAAGGCGAACCGGGTTGAAATTAAACGGGCTATCGAAAATATATTTAAGGTAAATGTGGCCACCGTAAGAACAATGCAGGTTAAGGGCAAGACCAAACAAAGGGGCCGGATTGTGGGAAAGCGCCGGAACTGGAAGAAAGCAGTCGTTAAATTGATGCCTGGTGAACGTATAGATTTTTTTGAAGGAGCGTAAAGGGGTATATAATGGGTGTAAAAAAAGTAAAACCCACCTCTCCCGGGAGGCGGTCTCAATCCTATTCAACTTTTGATGAGATTACAAGTACTACCCCTGAAAAGAGCCTGCTAAGGGTTATTAAGAAAAAAGGCGGCCGTAATGTCAATGGTCGTATTACTTGCAGGCATCGTGGGGGGGGGAGTAAGCGGCATTACAGGGTTATCGATTTTAAAAGAGATAAGATAGGAATCCCTGCAAGGGTTGCCACTATAGAATATGATCCGAATCGGTCTGCGAGAATAGCTCTGTTGCATTATGCGGATGGTGAAAAGCGGTACATCCTGGCTCCGGTTAATCTTAAGGTCGGTGATACCGTGATTTCAGGACCTGAAGCAGATATTAAGCCCGGCAATACACTGATGTTGAGAAATATCCCACTGGGTACGCATATTCATAACATCGAACTCCATATCGGGAAAGGAGGCCAGATTGGCAGGAGCGCCGGGACATTTGCTCAGTTGATGGCAAAGGAAGATAAGTATGCCCTGATAAAGCTTCCCTCCGGTGAAGTTCGAATGGTACTTTTAAATTGCATGGCTACTATTGGCCAGCTCGGGAATGTGGTTCATGAGAATATATCTTTGGGAAAAGCAGGTCGTAAGCGTTGGCTCGGCAGGCGGCCTAAGGTTAGAGGTGTTGCCATGAATCCGGTTGACCATCCAATGGGCGGAGGTGAGGGGAGATCTTCAGGCGGACGGCATCCATGCAGTCCGTGGGGCGTTCCTTCAAAAGGTTTTAAGACCCGGAGAAAAAAGAAAAGTACTCGATTAATCGTCAAAAAGCGTACAAGGAAATAGCAGGAGAAGTTATGCCACGGTCGTTGAAAAAAGGTCCTTTTGTTGATTCGAAACTATTAAAAAAAGTGCGGATAGCGCAAGAGACTCGGAGCAACAGAGTTGTCAAAACTTGGTCTAGAAGGTCAACAATTGTGCCTGAAATGGTGGGTATTACACTGGCAGTTCATAATGGAAGAAAGTTCATTCCTGTATTTATATCGGAAGACATGGTGGGGCATAAGCTGGGTGAATTTTCGCCGACCCGGACGTATTATGGGCATGCTGCGGATAAGAAATCAAGGATGAAAAGGTAAGGCTGTCGGAAAAGGGAATGTTTGTAATGGAAGCTAGAGCTGTATCAAAATATGTACGCATTTCTCCTCAGAAAGTTCGTATGATGGTGGGTGCTGTGAAGGGGAAGCGGGTAGAGGATGGTTTAAATATACTCAAATTTATGCCGCAGAAGGCGGCATATATCGTTGAAAAAATTATACGCAGCGCTGTAGCGAATGCTGATCAAAATATGAATATCGACGTAGATTCGCTGGTGATTCGAAACATTATCGCAGACCAGGGCCCTACATTGAAACGTTTCAGAGCAAGGGCACGCGGCAGGGGGACACGCATATTAAAGAGGACCGCTCATATTACAGTCATTTTAGCTGAAGATTCGATATAGAAGGGGGGAAAAGCTTGGGTCAGAAAGTAAATCCTATAGGATTGAGATTGGGTATTGTTAAAACCTGGGAATCGCGGTGGTATGCCGGAAAAAATTATGCTGATTATATCCTGGAAGATTATAATATAAGGAAGTTTATAAAAAAAAGACTTTACCACGCAGGTATTTCCAAGATTGAAATCGAAAGGTCGTCCAAGCGTGTCAGGTTGCGCATTTTTACGTCCAGGCCTGGGATTGTCATCGGGAAAAAGGGAGCTGAAATTGCGTTGTTCAAGAAAGAACTCGAAAAAATCGTATCCCATGAAGTTATCATCGATATTCAAGAGGTCAGAAAACCCGAGATTGATGCTCAGCTTGTTGCCGAGAATATTGCGCTTCAGATTATACGAAGGGTTGCATTCCGGCGTGCAATGAAGCGCGGCATTTCTTCAGCTATGCGTTTTGGCGCCCAAGGGATAAAGATTATCTGTTCAGGTCGCCTGGGGGGCGCCGAGATGGCGAGAACCGAACAGTATAGAGAAGGACGCATCCCTTTGCATACCTTAAGAGCTGATATTGACTACGGTTTCATTGATGCTCGTACCACATATGGAATTATCGGTATCAAGGTATTTATTTTCAAAGGTGAAATTTTGAAAAAGGGTTCGGAAAAGATTAGTGCTTGAGTTGTGGCCGGTAAAAGACTTTTTACAAGTTTGTCTAAATTAATACGAATAATATAACGGCCTTTGAAAGTCGAACTTTTTTCGAAGGTCTCATGGAGTAACGGAGATATAGGGCATGCTTAGTCCCAAGAAGGTAAAATTTCGAAAGCAGCAAAAAGGCAGAACAAAGGGAGCTTCGTACAGGGGCTGTAATCTTGATTTCGGCGAATTTGGATTGCAGGCAATAGAATGCGGCAGAATCAACTCAAAGCAGATTGAAGCCGCCCGTATCGCAATGACCCGGCATGTTAAAAGAGGCGGCAAAATGTGGATAAAAATATTTCCTGACAAGCCGTTTACCAAAAAGCCTGCTGAAGTCAGGATGGGGAAAGGAAAGGGGGCTCCTGAAGGGTGGGTTGCAGTCGTTCGTCCCGGGAGAGTCCTTTATGAAATGGAAGGGGTTCCCAGGCATATGGCAAAGGAAGCCCTCAGGCTTGCTTCACATAAGCTTTCTGTAAAAACGAGATTCATAGAAAGGGGCAATTTGTAATGAAAGCGAGCAAGATCAGAGAATTAAGCCTGGAAGAAAAGGTGCGGAAAGCAAACGAGCTTAAAGAGGAGCTGTTTAATCTGCGCTTTCAGCACGAAATCGGTCAGCTCGAGAATCCCCAGAAGATGAAGCAGGTCAAGCGAGAAATCGCCAGAGTGAAAACCATAATAAAAGAATCTTAACCTGGATAAGCCAGAATAAAAAAATATTTGCCACAAAGGCACAAAGACCCAAAGGATATATTTATTATTCTTTCTTAGTGTCTTGGTGGCAATGGAAAAAGATTTGAAAATAAAAGCGCAAATTTCATAACTAAAAAACTAATTATATCAAGAAACAGGCTAAGAATACTTGTTGCCATGGAAAAACGATTTTTAAGAAGACAGATGGTTGGGACAGTTGTCAGCGAAAAGATGGATAAGACAGTAATTGTCCTGGTTGAGAGGCTGGTTAAGCATAAACTTTATCAAAAGTATGTCAGGAGACGGTCAAAATTTGCCGCCCACGATGAAAACAATGTCTCACGGGTTGGAGATAAAGTTTTGATAATCCAGTCCAGACCGCTTAGCAAAACTAAAAAATGGCGTGTGAGCAAAATAGTCGAAAAAGCTGTTTGATTGTTATATGACATAATGAATTCGATTTTTTATGAATTAATCATTATATTAAGGAAAGTTAAGAAGATGATTCAGGCGGAGACGAGATTGACCGTGGCAGACAATTCAGGAGCCAAGATATTGTATTGCATCAAAGTTCTTGGAGGTTCACGGAGACGATATGCGAGTATTGGCGACATAATCGTTGTGTCTGTTAAAGAAGCCATTCCTAATACCAAGGTCAAAAAAGGAGATGTAGTAAAAGCTGTTGTTGTTCGTACCAAAAAGGAAATCAGGAGACCGGATGGATCATATATAAGATTTGATGATAATTCTGCTGTTTTAATTTCACAAACCAAGGAACCCATTGGCACCCGCATATTTGGTCCGGTGGCAAGGGAACTGCGAGCCAAAAGGTTTATGAAAATTATTTCGCTGGCCCCTGAGGTATTATAGTCATCGGTTAACGATTATGGGCGCCGGGTGAAACGTAACAGAAATCAGTGCAAAATAAACAGTAATGACCCATCAGCTGCAAATGAGTAAAAATTTTACAAGTTTTAAATTATCCCAAATCTGTGGAGAAGTGATTCATGGCTCAAAATAAATGGCATATAAAAAAAGACGACAAGGTAAAAGTTCTTGTGGGCAAAGACAAAGGAAAGATTGGCAAGGTTCTAGGTATAAAAAGGGAGAGCAATCGTCTTCTTATTGAAAATATAAATATTATCAAGCGGCATACACGGCCCAGTGCCAGTCAAAGACAGGGTGGAATTGTTGAGAGTGAAGGCCCTATTCACTGGTCCAACGTCATGTTGATGTGCAGCAAATGCGTAACACCGGTACGGATAAAGATGAAGCGGCTTGAGGATGGAAAAAAAGTGCGTGTCTGCAGAAAATGCAATGAAATTATAGATTCTTAGCCCCTAGTGACGGAGGAAGTGAATGTCACAGTTAAAAAGTTACTATCATAAAGAGGTTGTCCCCAGGTTGATCGAGACCTTTAAGTATAAAAACATAATGAAGGTCCCAAAACTTGAGAAAATAGTTTTGAATATGGGATTAGGCGAAGCGATTCATAATATCAAACTGCTTGATTCAGCTTCGGAGGAGCTTAAGATTATAGCCGGCCAGCAACCGGTTGTAACCCGTGCGAAAAAATCGATAGCGGCGTTTAAGTTACGGGAAGGAATGCCGATAGGCTGCATGGTTACCCTTCGTTACAACCGTATGTACGATTATTATTACAAACTGGTCAATATAGCGTTGCCTCGTGTTCGTGACTTCAGAGGTCTTTCGGGAAAAGCGCTGGATGGTCATGGTAATTATTCACTGGGTATCAAAGAACATATTATTTTTCCGGAAATCGATTACGATAAAATTGATAAGATTAAAGGCCTTAACATCTCTATAGTTACGACTGCAAAGACTGATGAAGAAGGGAAAGAACTGCTAAAGCTTATGGGGATGCCGTTTAGGAATTGAAGATTTTTAAATGAAAAATGAAGGATAAAGAGGGAGGAAGATTTGGCAAGAAAAGCTCTTAGAATGAAGGCAATGAGAGAACCTAAATTCAAAGTGAGGCGATACAACCGCTGCCCCATTTGCGGCAGACCAAGAGGGTTTTTAAGGAAGTTCGGAATTTGTCGCATCTGTTTTCGGAATCTTGCTTCGGAAGGCAAACTCCCTGGTGTAGTGAAATCTAGCTGGTAATATTTTAAAATAACGGAGAAGACTATGGCAATGAGTGATCCAATTGCGGACATGTTGACCCGGATCAGAAATGCCGGCAAGGCAAAGTTCAACAGTATTGATATTCCCGGATCGAAGCTAAAAACCGAATTGGCCAGAGTATTAAAGGATGAGGGGTTTATAAGAAATTATAAATTCATTAAAGATAATAAGCAGGGGATATTGCGTGTCTACCTAAAGTATTATGAAGAACAGGTCCACACAATTATCGGCCTTGAACGAGTCAGTAAACCGAGCAGGCGGTTTTATGTGAAGAGCAAGGATATAAAACCGGTTTTGAACGGTATGGGAATTGCAATTTTATCAACATCAAAGGGGCTAATGGCGGATAAAAAGGCCAGGTTTGATAACTTAGGAGGCGAGATTCTCTGCAATATTTGGTAGGTTTGATATTCGTCATTGGTAAATTATTATCAATTGTGATGACCGGTGACGGATGGTTATTGAACGATGACAAAAGGAAGTAATCAATGTCCAGAGTAGGCAAAGCACCGATACCCATACCCGATAATATTAAAGTAAAATATCAAGACAGGGTAATTACCGTAGAATCTAAAAAAGGGTCTCTTACAAGAGCAATTCATCCTGCCATGGATCTTAAGATAGAAGACGGGATGATAAGGGTGGATGTTGTTAATGATAACAGGACAAACCGCGCTTTGCGTGGACTTACGCGGAGCCTTGTGGCTAATATGGTTATCGGCTTGACCAAAGGGTTTGAAAGGGTTCTGGAGATACACGGTATCGGCTACCGTGCCATACTTAACGGTAACCGAATTGAATTTAATCTTGGGTATTCACATCCTGTTAATTTTGATCTTCCTGAGGGTGTATCCGCCACAGTTGACAAGAAAAATGTTATAAGACTTACCGGTATAGATAAGGAATTGCTGGGACATACCGCTGCATCAATCAGGAGATTGAGACCTCCGGAACGCTATAAGGGTAAAGGGATAAAGTATGCTGAGGAACGTATTCAGCGTAAGGCTGGAAAGACAGGGGTTAAAGAAGCATAAGGATATTGAAGATGGGGAAGTTGGATTTAAAGAAAAAAGCACGTTTAAAGAGAAAAAAAAGGATAAGAAAACATCTGGTTGGCACACAGCAGCGGCCCAGATTGAATGTTTTCCGAAGTTCAAAACATATTTACGCTCAGATCATTGATGATGAGCATGGTCATACTCTTGTGGCCGCATCAAGTCTGGAAAAAGTTGTAAAAGAACAACCTGAATTTGAAAACAAAGTTGCAGCCGCAGGTTTCATAGGAAAACTTATCGGTGAACGGGCCATTAAAAAAGGTTTAAAAAAGGTCGTTTTTGACCGTGGCGGGTTTCTATTTCACGGGCGTGTAAAAGCTGTATCCGATGGTGCGCGTGAAGCAGGCCTCGATTTTTAGCCGTTTTAATTAACGCATCTATTTAACTAATGGGCGAAGGAGGCAAATTTTTGTTCAAGCAGGATAAAGGCGAAGATCAGTTAATCGACAAGGTTGTTTACATTAACCGGGTTGCAAAAGTTGTTAAAGGCGGCCGCAGGTTTAGCTTCAGTGCTATCGTTGTTGTCGGTGATGGCGAAGGGAGTGTCGGTTATGGGCTTGGGAAAGCCGGTGAGGTGCCTGAAGCGATTCGTAAAGGAATAGAAAAAGCGAAGAAAAACATGGTCCAGGTTCCTTTGGTTGATGGAACAATACCCTATGTGGTTATCGGAAAATATGGAGCAGGACGAGTTTTGTTAAAACCTGCTTCCCAGGGAACCGGTCTTATTGCAGGTGGTGCTGTTCGGGCGGTACTTGAAGCTGTGGGCGTTCAGAACATTCTTACTAAGTGTATGGGATCACATAATGCTCATAATGTTGTTAAAGCTACCATTGAAGGGCTTTGCCAGTTGCAGAGCCGTGAACAGGTTGCATCTAGACGGGGTAAAAGAGTGGAAGACCTTTAAAATTGAAGATTGAAAAATGACAATTGAAGATTAGAAATACAAAGATTTACAAAAATTGTAACGCTTTAGCTTTTTGAAAATATTACCGCTCAATTGAGATCGATTTGTATCAAAGAACTAAACTATTACCGAAAATCAATATTCCGTCGGCAGTGGCAAATCAGAAGGATTGATAAATGTCCGGAACATTAAAAATAACTCTTGTTAAAAGTATAATTGGACGACCGGAAAAGCACCGCAGGGTATTGCGTGGCATGGGGCTGACAAAAATTAACAGAACGGTTGAGCTTAAGAATACGGCTTCCATTCGTGGAATGGTCAACGCTGTATCGCACCTGGTTAACGTTGAGGAGAAGATTGATGAAACTGAATGAATTGTCACCCCCAAAAGGATCCCGCAGGCCCCGAAAGCGTGTGGGCCGCGGAGTTGGATCAGGAAAAGGCAAAACCGCCGGTAGAGGGACAAAGGGATATAACAGCCGCTCCGGCGGTGGCGTAAGGCCCGGTTTCGAGGGCGGACAGATGCCTCTCCATCGCCGCCTTCCAAAACGTGGCTTTACAAATATTTTCAAAAAAAAGATAGCGGTGATTAATATTTGTGATCTGTCAAAATTTGAAAGCGGCAGTATTGTGGACGAAGCGGCACTTGTTCAGGTTGGTCTTGTTAAAGGGAGAAGAGACGGTATTAAACTACTCGGTCATGGCGAGATCAAAACACCTCTGACAATAAAAATAAATATGCTCAGTAAAAGTGCCAGGGAGAAGATCATCCAAGCAGGTGGGAAGGTAGAGGTATTGTAGCATGGCTGTCGGCGGGTTTGGGAATATATTCAAGATTCCTGAACTAAAGAAAAGGATTTATGTCACATTAGCACTTCTTGTTGTCTACCGTGTGGGCGTGCACGTTCCTACACCGGGTATAGACGGTGCGGCGCTGGCTACCTTTTTTGCAGGGAAAAAAGGGACGTTGCTTGGTCTTTTTGATATGTTTTCGGGCGGTGCATTAGAACGGCTTTCTGTTTTTGCTCTCGGAATTATGCCCTATATTAGTGCGTCGATAATTTTGCAGCTATTAACTGTAACCATACCGCATCTTGAACGCTTGTCAAAGGAAGGTGAGCAGGGACGCAAAAAAATTACCCAGTACACCCGTTACGGAACTATATTGTTGAGTGTCATCCAGGGATTTGGCATTAGTGTCGGCCTTGAAAGTATGAGCTCCCCCGGCGGCGCTCCGGTAGTGATACATCCAGGTTGGGAATTCAGGATTATGACGGTTATGACCCTGACGGCTGGAACAGCATTTATTATGTGGCTGGGTGAACAGATTACCGAACGTGGCATAGGCAACGGTATTTCACTGATTATCTTTGCCGGTATTATTGTCCGGATGCCGAATGCAATCCGAAACACGTTTCGTCTCCTTTCAACCGGTGAAATGGGAATATTCTCCGTGCTCATTTTGCTTGTACTGATGATACTTGTTGTAGCGTTTATTATCTATATGGAGCAGGGTCAGAGGCGGATACCGGTTCAATATGCCAAACGGGTTGTCGGCCGCAAGATGTATGGCGGTCAGAGTAGCCATCTGCCGTTGAAGGTTAATACCTCCGGTGTCATACCGCCGATTTTTGCTTCATCAATTATAATGTTTCCAGCAACTATAGCCAGTTTCATAACCATTCCGTGGATGCAGAGTTTGGCTTCGGCGGTCAGACCGGGCAATATTGTATATGAATCGTTATATGTCGGGTTTATATTCTTTTTCTGTTATTTTTATACTGCGGTCACCTTCAACCCTGCTGACGTTGCTGACAATATGAAAAAGCAGGGCGGATATATTCCGGGGATCCGTCCGGGTAAACGGACGGCGGATCATATTGACAGGGTTTTGACCCGTATTACACTTGGAGGCGCTATATATGTTTCTGCAGTATGCGTACTTCCATCGTTGTTGATAACAAAGTTTAACGTTCCTTTTTATTTCGGCGGCACCGCACTTCTGATCGTTGTGGGGGTGGCGATCGATACGATTCAACAGATAGAATCTCACATGCTGACCCGCCACTACGAAGGTTTTTTAAAAAAGAAACGGGTCTAAAATGTAGGGCTGATTCTGATTGTCTTAAATAAGGGCGACGGGGGATACAGTATGGCAAAGGAAGAGGCGATTAAGGTTGAGGGCACGGTGATGGAAACCCTGCCCAATGCAATGTTCAAGGTAGAACTTGAAAATAAGCACCAGGTGCTTGCCCATATTTCCGGAAAGATGCGTATGCATTTTATAAAAATCCTTCCCGGGGACAAAGTTACAGTTGAACTTTCACCCTACGATCTGTCACGTGGCAGAATAACATACAGATCAAAATAAAGAGGTGGTCCGTATCGAACTAAAGGAGTTTGTCGTATGAAAGTCAGGGCATCGGTGAAAAAGATATGCGCTAAGTGTAAGATCGTTCGCAGGAAAGGTGTTGTCAGGGTTATTTGCGAAAATAAGCGACACAAACAAAGGCAAGGATAAAGGAGGATAAGCTTTGGCAAGAATTGCGGGTGTTGATTTACCAAGACGTAAGCGAGTTGAGATAGGGCTGACATATATCTATGGTATAGGTCCAAGCATATCAAAACGAATACTCCATCACCTTGATAT
>JAYEFV010000368.1:0-938 GCA_034658755.1 Thermodesulfobacteriota bacterium
CTTTTTTTGCTTTGAATGTTGGAATATGCGCACAAAATGATTCGGAAAAATCTCTGGGTTTTAGGGCTGGTTTCCATTCGGCTAATATGGTAATGGAAGACAATAAACCAGATACTTCCAAGAGTTTGAATGGCATTTACCTGGGGTTTGCAAGAGAAAAGAAAGTTGCAGCACTTTTCTACATTGGAACAGGTATCGAATATTTTCAAAACGGGTTAAAATACACGAGCAATATTAAAAGAAAACTTCACACCATTAGTATTCCTGTCAATTTGAAATTGAAAATTGGCCCGGCCTTTGGGTTGGCGGGTGCCGCTGCAAACTTTAAAGTGTCTGAGAAATATTTTCTGGGAGATAGCAGTATCAATCCGGTAGATTCGGATAAATCAAATTGGTTTGATATTCCGGTTTTTCTGGGCCTTGGTGTAAAAATTCTGTTCATTTCTGTAGAAGCCAGATATCATTGGGGTCTTATTGAAGTGCGTAACGGAATGCACAACCGTTATTTTCAATTGGGCGCTGTGCTATCTTTTTAGCAATGTTAGATTCACAGTCTTGAAATGTTTAATTTGCCAGACAATGTATGATCAAGCATAAATAGACAGAAATAAGAAACATTAAGAAAATAAAGTAATCAGGAAATCAGGAAATCAAGAAATGGGGATGAGAGCTATGAATTTTTCTGTTCGAGCAAGTTTATATACCATGTAATTTAAATCAATGAACTATGAAAACTGTTTATTTTATTTGCGCATTCATCTCTATTGCCAATTTAGCTTTTGCTCAGGATACAATCTCAAAACAGGATGTTCGTGTAGATACGGTTGTTGTTGAGAAAGTCAGAGTAGACACGGTCTATTTGCCGCTTAGGGAAGAGGTTCAGCCTCAGGAGCAGGTGTCTAAGGATGCTCCTCCAGAGCCAGAGACCAAAAATAAAA
>JAYEFV010000368.1:948-2435 GCA_034658755.1 Thermodesulfobacteriota bacterium
CTAGTTTATCATTTGGAAAATATACTGTTATTGGTATTGAACCTTTAATTGCGTATAAGTTATTTCCAAAGCTGTCGGTAGGAGCGAAATTATCGTATGAGTATGTGAAGAACAAAAATTATTCTCCTACCCGTGAAGCATCAAACTATGGACTTGGTGCATTCACGCGGCTTAGAATTGCCAAAAGGCTGTATGCACATGTTGAGTATTCAGAAATGAATTATAAATTGTATTATTCCGATGGAGCAACGAATCGCCAATGGATTTCATTTTTATATGTAGGAGGAGGAATTAGTCTGCCCATATCAAAAAGGGCTTCATTCAATGCAGAAATATTATGGGATGTGCTTCAGGAAGACAATTCACCTTACAAAACAGTTGAGCCATTTATTAATGTTGGGATAGTGGCTGGATTTTAATTTTTCACTTAAAACCGAATAATAATAAAAGGTATCGTTTTTAATAAAGTGATGAAGGTGTATGTCTTGCCATCCCATTACGTTCTGAATGAGCCTGTGAAAAAATGCTAAGGGCATTTCAGGTTTAACCAGGACCTCTCTCCAGATATACGGTGTAAATCCCATTAGTACGATACGGATACGGTACAGTGTATCCTTGGCAAAAGTTCCTACCTGCTCCTTGAGGTTGTTATTCCAATAACCAATGTATATCTCATAACTTTTCAGGCGGGTCAGGAATTTAATGTGCCGGGTGGCCGTCAGTCGGTAGGCCTTTATCTCTTTCAATCCCAGCCGAACAGCCTTCTCCGTCCTGTGATGACCATCAATCAGGTTATACCGGTCCGGCGCGATCTCAGCAAGTATGACCGGTATTGAAACATCTACAGAATCCAGATGATTTTCATTGATATGGGAAGATGTGGAATATATCTCTTTACAACAACGGTCTCAGGGACAAACACATCCGGATTGTTTTGGACATCCGCGATCATTTTGGAAATATTGAACTCGAAAATTCCGTTCGCGAAAAACTCATCCCCATCATCAGCCAGGCACGGTTTGAAATCCTTATCGATCTTAAATCTTTTATGCATGGGTGAGGGTTTTACTGTGTGTGATTACTCTCATATTTTTGCTGGATGTACTCCTTAAAAAACAATACTTTGCGGCTTTCTGTCTGGTTGAATACCAGTTTTTCAAAGTCACGTGACTTTAGCTTGAAATCTGTTTCCTGGCAGGATTCCAGGATTTTGTTGTACAATTGGGAGTGATTTGTAATGCCGAATTTAGCGTCCAGGTAGCCGAAATCCGGATCTGTTTTTCCAGACAGAAAGATAAAATCATAGAAATCCCGGCCCTTTCCTCTTTCAAGCACAGCTCCGGTTTTCATAGAAAGAAGAATAGAAGGTGAAGGAGCGAAAATCTGGGTGAAGACGTTGAACTTTTGTATAATAGGCTTTTCGGGTTCGTACTCATAATTATGTGGTTCGCATTCGATTTTGATCAGGAGTTTCTTTTCCCGGTGAC
>JAYEFV010000369.1:0-9940 GCA_034658755.1 Thermodesulfobacteriota bacterium
AGACCTGCCAAATGCGTTCGTTGCCATCGTTTCCTTTGCTAGTAGACGCTATTGATTCATTTTTCAAAGAGCAAAAACCAAACTTAGATTGGCTTTAGTTGGGAGTATTCACCCCCTGAACATGTACGTAAAACATTATGTTTTAAATTTATGCCATAAATAGATATCTAAAACATGGTATGGTTTTGATTCCCTACTCATAGTCGACATTTTTCTGGACCGGGCCAAATTCACCCGGCATTTTGAGCGGGCCGTGGGGCTTATCCGAGATTGGGCGCCGTCGCTTGAAATCGCCAAAGGGGCCATGCAGGAGCAGTTAGGACGCGTTACATCGAATGATTTGGCGCAAAATTCCGACGATTTTTTTCCATCAAAGCCTCGAGTTTCATTATTTCTTCCGTCGAAACCGAGCATTGAGAATCCGCCTTTACCCGGTGTTGTTTCAAGACACACAAAAACATCGACCGGAGAGACCCGCTTGGATGGACTTGATTATAGTCACTTCTTCGGTGACAATTTCTTCTCGAAGAACAGTCTTGCGTAGGCGCTCGCCTCTTTCTTGTCTTGCCTGAGCGATTCAATTTCGGAGGGAGTCAGTTGACGAGTAAAGGAGGATGTGCCAGGCTTCTGACTGGGTGAGGACTTCTTCGCAGAGCCACTCACCAAATTCCACCATCCTTTTTTTATGACAGGAGGGACAGAAATGGCGACGCTTGCGCTACAATGCCAATAAAAACTCATGGTTGAAATCCTGCATTTAACACGTGCAAAGCAATTATGAAGGATGCCACAGTCAAGATAGCGATAAATGACTTTTATCACATCGGGCTGGAAAAAGCCATGCTGCTTGGTAAAATGCTCATCGTAGACCTGTTCCAGCGTTTTAAAATTGTCCTCAACACACTGGTAATACGGAGAGTTCTGTGGTTTTTTCATCAAACTCTCCTTAAGATTTAAAATTGTTATGAAGGGAAATGTGGATTACTTTCTCTTCACCTCCTTCCTTTCTATGTTTTGTTTTGTCGTCACAAATCTTCCCTTCTTTAAAGACCGTGACAGTTCAAGCACTTCGAGTCGATCAAGTCGTTCCTCGACTCTTTGTATACGCATTCCCATCTTCCCCCTCTTTCCGAAATCGCTGTTGATTAATGCGAGAACTCCGAGGAGGAAGGAAAGAGTTATGATTATCCATGCATGTCCTTCGTTAAATTGCATCATATGTCTCTCTTCATTATCATTTCATATTCTCTCTTAGACTGTTCCTCCATTTCTTTCATCATCTCTTACATTTCTTTGTCATATTCTCTATCAATCTTCTTTGCTTCAAGCTTCATTTTTTCATATCTTCTATTTGTCTTAGCTATCTCTTCTTCTGTTACTTCATCCATTATCTTACTACTTTATTGAAAAATCTTTCCAGCATTTTATACAATAGCTTCTATAAAAACTGTTGCTATGCGCTCTTTAGTATATTCTACTCCAAAATACCATCACGGTGCAAAGATACCGACTGTAGCTGCAATGCAAAGAGATGTAGAAACGGCCTCTTTCATTTTAATCCTCGTCTCTAATCCATCTCTGCGTCCTATCGGATCGAATATAAATATTCCCCGAACTGTCTCGGTGCCACTGATGTGGATAGATTGTGATGGCATGTTGTCCATCAACAAAGACTTTAATTTTTCGATTTGATGGTGGCTGCTTCTTAATCCACCGCCCTTCGGATCTATCTTCCTCTTGCAGCTCGGATGGAAACATTGACTGCGATTGGCAGTTGGCATGGCCACTGAAAAAGATCGACATCCCGACACTGAGCAGCAAGATCGAACTACCTATTAAAATATTTTTCATCTGTCTTTTCATCCTCCCTAAAGTAAAGTTGAAATGGATCATCCATCGTCTTTGGCGTAAATTCTAAAACACGTAGCGCATTTGATGGAGCAATAAGGCGGTGCTGTATGGACTCAATGCTAATGATAGGATAAGGTGTTGCATTAGTACTTGCCTTTATGTGAAGAAGTCGCTTTTTTGTTGACTCACTTTAGAGAAATTCTCATTGTTAATTAAGGATTAGTTTTTCAAGAACTATTTTTTGCTTTTCGGGTGCCATTTTTTGGATTGCTTGCCCTATTACTTCTATCATCTCCATCTTAATTTTAAGGGGAAGGTCGTCAAACACTTGATTTAATACTGCCTGGCGTTCCTTCTCGTCGAATAAGGCCCGCTGGTTTACTTCTTCGTTGTATCGTTTTATCTGTCTAATGGTGATTAGGCCGCGAGACAGAAAATCGTTTTCATTTCCTTCCTCTGGTTCATCAAAGAAACTAAGGTTCAAAGGTTTAGCGGCTTTTCCCTCTGGAAGCACAAGGTGGGCTCTGCCCGTGCCTGCAGGTTCAATATAGATGAAATATTCTTCTGACTTTTTATTTTTGTATATTCGCATGGTGCGCCTCCTTTCGCGTTTTTAAAGCGGTTTTTATTTGTATAGGGTTAAAGCGTTATCTTCTTTGATTATAATAGTCCCGCCCTTTACACTATCCAATAGCTGAATAAAATGTTTTGCCTCTGAGATGGCATCCTGGCGGCCTTTGTTGTTGAGCACTACTTTTATGGCTCCGCCAGGAGCTTTACGAGGCGTTCCGTAATGCTCAATAATGCTTATAGCAAGGCCTGGGAAGCCGCGTTGACGCATTCTTTTTTGGGCATGCTTGGTAATTTTCATTTTATAAAACCTCCAGATAAGCGGCTGGCGGCTTAGGATTTTTTAGCGGCTTTTTTCTGCTCAAATAGTTTGGGTACCAGATCCTCTAATTCTTGCAGGCCGCCTTCAATATCACCAAGCCAGGTGTTATAGTTTTCGGGATCCAAGCCATCGTACTCAAGGTTAAACACTAAATCGAGGCCGTATCGGAGCTCGGTGACTTTTTCCCAAATGTTCTCTATTACCTTTAGGCAGTAGTCCTTGTTGGCGTATTTTACCGCCCCTTCTAAATGTTTTAGGATAAATTCTGCTGCCTGTCTCACTTCTTCCATAGAAGATAAGGTTATTTCTACGAGTTCGTCAGGTGAAATCTGGTGTTTTTTAGCTAACTTGCGCAGGCGGGCGAGAATATACTCGTTGATCGTAAAGGTTCTCCGTTGCTTGCTTTGTTTCGGTCCCGGCTCTTGGGTTTTCTTGATTGACTTTTTAAGGTCAGCTTTGGAGGCGAATTTATAAATGTAGTTAAAAACGTCGGAATTTGTTTTACACGCCTGTCGTTGTTTGATCTCCTTAAAAATTTCAAGAGTGTAATCGGTCATTTTAAGGTTGATTTTCAGGGATCGGCCTTTGGGAACGGATTCTCTTTTGAAAACTGTGATTTTCTCAGGATGTTTCATGTTTTTTCCTCCATTAATTAAGCGGTAAAAAATCTGGGAAATAGTGCAGTCGTGCAATTACATCTTATTATGCACACTATCTCACTGCTGTCAAGTCTTTTTTTAAAAAAAATGCAAAAAAATTTATTTGTTAATTTAATCAATGGGTTATAGCGTTAAGGTGGGTATAAATAAGTGGATTATCTTATGGTGGGAAGAACAGGTTAGGGGAAAAAGGAATAAAAAAACCGCTGGGGAGCGGTTGATTTTTTTTGGGGGGGTAAAGGTTAAAACCCTCCAACCAAATTCAGTGCTCGTTTGACATACGCCTCAAGCTCACCCTCGTCAATTGGCTGTGTGTCAGCACTCGGATTCTGGTCGTGGTGATACCACTTGGAATAATTGTTCAGATCTTCAAGGTCCTCAAGAATCACCTGACCAGCGGCGATAGGGTTGGTCGGATCAGCCTCTCGGATAAGCTTTATAAAGTCCCCGAGCCAATCTTTGTCTCCAAAAGAACCTGGTAACTTAAAACGAAGGTAGCCCTCAAGCAATGGCCGGATGGTCTTTGCAACATGCCTTGAATCTCCTTCCCCGTAATCGCGGTACTTTCGCAGGATAGCGTGATTTTGGAAATAGTCTCCGCGGACCTGGTCCTCGATGTCCCATTCGGTAATAGTAGTGTTTGGCCCCATGCGAGTAAGCTGGAGAGGCTTGACCCCAGCAGAGGGAAACTCATCCCAAATGAGCTTAAGGAAGGAGGAGTCATGCGACAGTACTATCACCTGACTTGCTTCGCGTGAGAGCCTGCAGAGTTCCTGTTGCGTGCAGGTGCGACGCGACCGGTCCTGGCTGGTGAATGGGTCGTCAAAGATGACAACCTTTTGAGCAAGGGTGGGGTTGTGCTTGAGTTGTGTGAGGAAGAAAGCGAGTGCCAGCGTGCTCTTATCGCCCGCACTTAAGGTGTTTTTGAAAGATGGCCTATCGAGGGGGGTATTAGCATCCCCAAGTTCGATTTGCTCGTCGTTAATAACGAGATGATAAGTTGAGCTCGGTGTTCCTCCGGTGTAACGACCGCGAGTATTCTTGATGCGGAATGAGGCCCCAAACATTTCAAGCAGGTTGTTTATCCGGCCCTGGTATCGTGGAAAGACAGTAATGCTGTATTGTTCAAGGTCATTTTTTGCAGTCTGCTTTTCAACCTCAAAAGACTTTTTTGCGGCGACGGCCTGCCGGAGCTCCTCGCATACTTTATCCACATTTGGCTTGTGACGAACCTGTGAGGCCTGAAGCTGCGTTAACTCGCGTTCTGCTTTCGACAAATCCCCTGCCGTAGCCTCCGCCTTCTTCGCTTGAATAATCTTGTTCGCAGCCTCGACCGAACTGTTATACTCATCAACTAAAGATCGAGCATCTTCGTAGCTCTCCAGTGCCACGGCGAAGTCTTCACCAAGCTCTACGGCATCGAGGGGGTGTGCAACCTTATCCTCGGCATACCTTAGGGCGGTTGAGCGTAGTTCTTCAAGAGGTGTGTGTATTTGGGTCATGGCAAGTGATGGAGCATCGATGGTGATGAACTGTGTCCAATATTCACAGAGGGTCTGATTCTGTAAGATGGTTTGTTTCAAGCGAAGGAAGTCTGCCTCGGTCGCGAAGGAGGCTACGGTTGATTTCATGATGTCTACATCGGCTTTAAGTTTGTTGTAGGTCGCTGCAAAATAGGTTCTGTAGGCGGCGAGAAGGCTGTTACCGTGGAGAGACTGGCCACAAAAGGGGCAGGTCTCATCAATTAAGAGCCCGAGACCCTCGGAAAGCCATGTTTCCTTTGGTTCTTGCATATGAGTTTGCATATGTGTACGGATAATATTCTCGGCTTCTTCGGAGACATCTTCAAGGCTCTTGGCTAATAACTCCTGAAATCCCGTAGGCAAAGATGGAAGAGAAAGTTTGGAGAGTGCAGGCTTTGCGACGATCTGGGCGACTTTCTGGAGTGCGGCAACCACTTTCTGTTGAAAAGCAATATTCTGGTCTATTTCATCGTCCTTTTCGAGAGCCCTGAAGGCTTCTATAGACATACCGGTCGGGACGTATTGTTTGACAACTGACGCCTTCGCGGAAAGGTTTTTGTTCGCATTGCGAATTTTTACGTCAAGTTCGTCAACCTTACGCGCAAGAGCAACTCCCTCCTCTCCTATGATGACCTTGTAGAGGTTTTTTTTGTGCTCGTGAGCAACATGGTCTCCGGTATAGACGTTCTCATAGATGAATTTAGAGTCATAGACCTCGATATTTGGATAATTGGCGCTCCATGAGCCGTCTTTAAATGTCGTCTTTGACCCCTCAAGAAGAATCTCGGCGGTGGGCTCTGTTCCTGCGCCAAGGGTAGCCCTGCCCGCAATCAATTCGCCGGTACCGGACTGGAGTGAGCGAAAAATATCACAGAGAGTTGTCTTTCCGCGGCCGTTCTCGGCATAAAAAAGCGTGATTTTGCGAAATTGGACATCACCGGCAGCGCAACATGCGCGGAATTTACCTACGTTTTGAATTTTGATTAGTTTCTTAAACATTTATTGTTTGTATGCCTTTTTTATAATTAAAACCCCAACTCGGGGCTTTTTTAAATGTATCAGATAGATGGGATTTTGTCAAATTTTCGGGTGGTTAACTGTATACGCTATAGTTTATCCGCTATTTTCTTTAGGTTTTTCCAATGGTCTACATTCCAATACCGGTTAGCGGCAGATGAAGTGGAGGGTAGGACCCATATCAGGGTGTCCCCGAGTTTATGGTTTTGCCTGCCATATGAGACTTTTTTGGTTTGTAAAAATTCTTTAGCGGCTTGCTTGCCGTTTAAGGCAAGGATCCCGGGCTGGTAGCGGGAGAGTTTCCTTTTTAGCAGGGCGATATCTTTGTCTGTCACAGTTATGCGCTTATCAGTGCCGGAGAGGTGTTTTATTAAATCGGTGAGGCCAAGCTCATAATTTAGGAGCGTCCGGTATTCGCGGGCCTCAAGCAAGGCCGGGGTAAAGCGCACCCAATAGAGAGCGGGCCAGAATTTGTTTCCGGGCTTAGCGTAGTAACTCTTTTGGCGGGCGCTTTCCGGGCCTACGGCCCGGCCGCAAAAAACGATTTTAAGGTAGGGTTTGATTAGGTCTGGGAGGATTGGTTTGGGCATAGGGGTATTTTTAGTGAGGTCACGCCTGCAGTAATCTTATAAGTAACTTGTCGGTCACTCCGAGATTATTTGCAATGAAATGGATAAATTCAGGGCGATTTTCTTGTGGAACCGAATTTAGGGTCCTTATCACTCCCGCTTTTATCTCACTCTGAAATTTAAAATTATCTTTTCTGTCAGGTTCAGGAAATTGTTTAGTTATACTTAGGACTAATTCGCAAGCCTTATTAATTTCATGTAAGCGCTGAATTGAGTGGTTAGAAGGCTTATAATCCTTCAAGTCTATCAATTTCCTTTTTAATATCTTTTATTACGTCAGTGTTATGGATGATTTTTTTATTCCCGCTCTTGATTGATATGATGTAGAAAACATGGCCACCATATTTTCGTAGAAATTCTTTATGCGTTTCCTCTTGTAAAATCTTCTCCTTAAAGATCTGTGGAATATGTGATACACCCCCTGCTGGTTTTACTTGAAGGCCGATGTATCTATCTTTAATCTTGATGAAAAAATCGACATTAAAAAGTCTATCCCATTCGTCGGGAGCAGGTTCGATATTGTATCCCAATATCTGTTGAAGTTGACCATATATAGTCTTTATTTCGGTCATGTATCCATCAAATGTCCTGCTAATAACCATGTTAAACATATATTCTATACAATCTTCTTCGGTAATTTGTTCAATTTCTGCTGATAATACCTCAGTGATTTTGATATATAGCTTTCTTCCCAGGGATTCGATATGTTCTCGACTCCGAACATTTGAAAAATAATACTTTTCCCATGCATCTAATGCTTTTGGTTGACAATTCCTTATTTCATCAGAAACTGCGCCAACATTTCTTTTAAAATTCAATTGAAATCGATTCATTGCGCTATTAAGAATCCACTCTTTTGCCATTTTGCACTCCTAAATATCTTTTAAATTTTGATTTATATTTGAATTCTGATGATAAATCGACAGTTACGAGACCTGATTTTACAAGATGGGCGTTTATGAATGTTTTATTTTTCAAATAGAGATAACATAAAAGATAATTATGCTTATCGTATTTCGTTTCATCGAATTTGATAAAAACCTTTTGCCCTTTAGTTTTTTGTATTAAAAAATCTATTGCATCTGATTTTTTATCTTCAATGATATCTACACCAAGTAGCTTGATTATCAATCCATTATTTAATTCTAATGTATTCGGGTTCATGATTCTTTTAACATGGTAATATTTCACATCAGCTTGTGACTTTTTATCAATTCTTGATCCAAATTGAAGTTTTCTTGGATCAATTTTTTTATCCATTTTTACTGGATCTTTAAAAACATAAGGTAATTTTTGGATATCACGGTCGAAATCAAGATTTAACTGATTTTGTCTTTCAATAATAAATTCATTCTTTCCAAAAAGATCAGGTTCTTCTGCGCCTGTTTTCTTTTTTATTATTGGTAAAAATTCATGATTTAATTCATAACCTACTGAATTTCTGTTTAAAATATTCGCACTCAATGAAGTGGTTCCACTCCCCAGGAAGGGATCTAATACGGTATCTCCGACAAAAGTAAACATTTTAATAAGTCGGTGCGGAAGTTCTACAGGAAACATGGCAAGATGTTTATCTTGTTTTTCTCCTGAAAAATTCCAGTGGCCATAAAAATATTCATTCCATTCTTCTTTTGTTAATTTAGACATCTTCTTTCGTTCACTATCGATTTTTTTGGGCTTACCTCCTTTTTTAAAAATTAATATAAATTCATAGTCAATTTTTATAATTCCGTTTCTTGGGTAAGGAAACGATCCCATTATTGTCGCACCGCCAGTTGTATTTGTTGTAGTTACCTTTTGCCAAATAATTGCACCCATGTAATCAAAACCAATAGTTTCACAAAATTTAATAATTTCTGTTCGAATAGGAATGATTTTATAACGACCGTAATAGACTGATCGTGCAAATTGATCCCCAATATTAATACATAGTCTGCAACCATTTTCGAGTATTCGATAGGATTCTTTCCAAACTAAATTAAGGTTATTTATATATTCTTCGTATGAATCGTCAAAACCTATTTGACCTCCATTACCATAATCCTTTAACTGCCAGTATGGAGGAGACGTCACTATTAGATGAATAGATTCGTCACCCACTGCATCCATTTTTCTTGAATCGCCAATTATAATTCTGTGTTTTGTTTTTATATCTACCACTGAAATTAGTAATCCCCCGTTCTATTAATTTGCCTTCAAGTAATTATACAGATCTGGATATCATCACCTTTGTAATGTTATCCATCTTTAAATGGAATTTGTTATTGTATTAGAAAACCAAATATCGCTGAAGTTCAGATATATTGAGTATGCATAAAATGACAAAATCTGTAGTATCCTATGGAATCAGCTCAAAATTTGATGGATTCAAAACCTGAGATATCCAGTACCTAAAGTTAGCCGATATTTCAGATATCATCAATAGGGATTGTGGGGGAAAGTAAATTTTTATTGCCAAATCAGGTTGGTTAAGGGGTTAGAGAGGAAAAAGGAAATGTTTTATCCGTAAAATTTAGGTGATCAACGAGCTCGCTTACTCCGCCAGTTGGTGGGTAAGGCGAAACGGGTTAGAAAGAAAGTAAGCGTTCACAGGTTCAGGGTTCAGCGTTCAGGGTTGGGGACAGGGACAAAATTGAAGACCCGAAGTCCTCGTAAAAAATGCTGGTTTTGCCTCATAATTGCCAAATACCATGTTCCAGACCCGCCTGCCTCGCCTGTCATGTACGGAACGGGCATATCCCAAGAGGTCGGCAATGGCGGGCAGGTTTGTGGGGATGTGGAAGCGGTCGGTTTTCCCGTACAAAACGTTTATAAAATGACGCATGGTGATGAGAATGCAACCTTTGAACCTTTGAACCCGTGAACGGTTACAAATATAAAATACAACTGATTCATCCATGGCCTCTGGATCTGGCTTCTTTGCTGACACCCTAATCGAGTCAAGCCTCGACCAGGAGTTATCCGTTGTCCGTTGTCAGTTTTGGGTTGAGCGATGGAGAGCTGCCGAATTATGTCTCACTCATGGTGAGTTTATTGATATAGGGTTTTTCGGCTATTTCCGGGTAGAACTGGGAGGTCGCCCTCCCAGAGCCCCCACAGACCCGTACGAGCGCAATTAACGCATACGGTTCCTCGGGTTATGGTTTCGCTACACGAATGTATGTACTATCCGCGGTCTCGGTAGTGGATAGCGATCAAGCAACCGGTTGAAACGGTCCCACAGCATATCCCTATTACGGGAACGCCGGTTAAGCCACTTGCGCCACGCCCGTTTAACCTGTTCATAGTACCGGTTAAGGCTGCGCATGTTAAATGTAATCCCATAAAAGCCGTAATGACCATGCATTTTTCGGCAGAGAGCCTGCCACT